>NZ_BAABMO010000012.1:0-101762 GCF_054767435.1 Proteus sp. MB838 | reverse complement strand
TGCCGGGCAAGAAATGCCTGATGAGCAAGTTTTGCGCCAACAAATCTTAGAGCGCTTGGTGATGGATAACATCATCTTGCAAATGGCTCAAGAGATGCAAATTGATATTCCTGAAGCTGCCGTTGAGTCAACCATTCAAGGGATTGCCGCAGAAAACAACCTGACACTAGAGCAGTTAAAAAAACGTCTTGCTGCCGACGGGATTGCCTATAACGATTATCGTCAAGATATTCGTAAAGAGATGATGTTAGCAGAAGTGCGTAATAACGAAGTTCGTCGTCGTATTACGATTTTGCCACAAGAAGTGGACTCATTAGCTAAACAAATTGAAAGCCAAGCAAGCCAAAGTATTGATCTTAATCTTAGCCATATCTTAATTCCATTATCAGAAAATCCATCACCTGCAGAAATTGAAAAAGCACAGCAAGTGGTGAACCGTATTAAGAACCAGCTAAAAAACGGTGCTGATTTCGGAAAATTAGCTGCCACTTATTCTGCCGATCCACAAGCACTTAATGGTGGTAATATGGGATGGGCATCAATTGATGAGTTACCGACAATCTTTGCTAAACAGCTTGCTAATGCACAAAAAGGTGAAATTGTCGGGCCACTGCAATCAGGTGTTGGTCTACACATTATTAAAGTCAATGATATACGTGGTGCTTCAAAAACCGTTTCTGTGACTGAAGTAAAAGCACGCCATATCTTACTAAAAAGCTCGCCTATCATGAATGATGAGCAAGCTTATGCCAAACTACAGAAAATTTCCGCCGATATTCGTAGCGGTAAAATCAGTTTTGCGGATGCGGCTAAAGAGTATTCTGAAGATCCCGGTTCAGCATTACGTGGCGGTGAGTTAGGATGGTCAATGCCTGATATTTATGATCCAGCTTTCCGTGACGCGTTGATGCGTTTAAACAAAAATGAATTAAGCCAACCTGTGCGCTCTAATTTTGGCTGGCACTTAATTGAACTTGAAGATACGCGTAGCGTTGATAAAACAGATGCAGCGAATAAAGAACAAGCTTACCGCTTACTGTTTAACCGCAAGTTTAATGAAGAAGTGCAAAACTGGATGCAAGAGTTGCGTGCAGGCGCTTATGTGAAAATAATGAACGAGAATAATGCAAACTAAGCTAAAAAAACCCCTCGTTATCACCCCCGGCGAACCCGCCGGGGTTGGTCCTGACCTGATTATTTCATTAGCACAGTCACAGTGGGCACTTCCTTGGGTAGTATGCGCTGATCCTCAATTATTACGAGCAAGAGCACAGCAACTCAATCTCCCACTCACTTTAGTTGAATATTCCCCAGATAATCCACCTACAGCACATATCCCTGGCCAAATTTGTGTACTTGCCGTTGAATTAACCGACCCTTCGGTTGTCGCAGGTACACTTAATACTGCCAATGGCCACTATGTGGTACAAACGCTTGCTCGCGCTTGTGATGGATGTTTAAACGGAGAGTTTTCTGCTTTAGTCACAGGACCGGTACATAAAGGGGTTATTAATGATGCCGGTGTGCCATTTACAGGGCATACAGAGTTCTTTGCCGATCGTAGCCATTGTCAACGAGTGGTGATGATGCTGGCAACGGACACTTTAAGAGTCGCTCTCGCCACCACACACCTGCCCTTAAGAGAAGTTGCTGATGCGATTACGGGTGAGTTGCTTAATGAGATCATCACCATTTTAAACCATGATCTAAAAACCAAATTTGGCATCTCATCACCACATATTTACGTATGCGGTCTAAATCCTCATGCTGGAGAAGGCGGTCATATGGGGCGTGAGGAGATCGATATTATTGAACCCGCATTAGAGCAATTACGCCAACAAGGTATTCAACTTCATGGGCCTTACCCTGCGGATACCTTATTCCAGCCTAAATATTTAACACATGCAGATGCTGTGCTTGCGATGTATCACGATCAAGGATTACCTGTGCTAAAATATGAAGGTTTCGGTCGTGCTGTGAATATCACGCTCGGTCTACCTTTTATTCGTACATCTGTTGATCATGGGACCGCCCTTGAACTTGCAGGTACTAAAAGCGCAGATGCTGGCAGTTTTCGCACCGCATTAAATTTAGCCATTAATATGATACAAAATTGTAATGAATAATAGAGTCCATCAGGGGCACTTTGCCCGCAAACGCTTCGGGCAGAACTTTTTAACAGACAGCTATATTATTGAAAGTATTGTTGAATCTATTTATCCACAACCCGGTGAAGCCGTTATTGAAATCGGTCCTGGTTTAGGCGCGCTTACTGAGCCGGTGGGGGAAAGAATGGATAAAATGACGGTCGTCGAAATTGACCGTGATTTAGCTGCACGCTTAGAAGTTCACCCTACATTAAAAGATAAGCTAACCATTATTCAGCAAGATGCGATGACGATTGATTTTGCCCAATTAGCAAAAGAGCGTCAGCAACCTCTGCGGGTTTTTGGTAACCTACCTTATAATATTTCAACGCCATTAATGTTCCATCTATTTAGTTTTGCTGATGCCATTTCTGACATGACTTTTATGTTGCAAAAAGAGGTGGTTAATCGCCTAGTGGCAAGTCATGGTAGTAAAACTTATGGCCGCTTAAGTGTCATGGCACAATACCACTGCCAAGTCATTCCTATTATTGAAGTGCCACCAAGCTCATTTAGGCCAGCCCCGAAAGTAGATTCTGCCGTTGTGCGTCTGATCCCTTATAAGGAAAAACCCTATCCGGTGACAGATATTGCTATGTTAAGCCGTATCACATCACAAGCCTTTAATCAGCGCCGTAAAACGTTACGTAATAGCTTAGGTGGACTACTTACAGCAGAAGATATGCTGGCATTAGATATTGATCCCACTGCACGCGCAGAAAATATTTCTGTTGAGCAATACTGTAAAGTGGCAAACTGGTTATCATCACAACAGCAACACGCTGAGTGAAATAGCGCACACTAGACCTAGGAGGTATTATGTTTACTTCATCCAAAGTGGCGATACAGGTACAAAGCGTTTACATTGAGAGCCAATCTTCGCCAGAAGAACAGCGCTATGTTTTTGCTTATACCATCACCATACATAACTTGAATAAACATGCTATTCGCCTCCTACGTCGCTATTGGTTGATCACCAATGCACAAGGAAATACCACTGAAGTTCAAGGTGAAGGGGTTGTTGGTGAACAACCTCTGATTGAAGCTGGCTCACGGTATCGTTATACCAGTGGCGCAGTTCTTGAAACGCCGATGGGCACCATGGAAGGTCATTATGAAATGATTGACGCACAAGGACGTCTGTTTCAAATTGACATCCCTGTTTTCCGCCTTGCTATCCCTACATTGATAAATTAATTATGGCTACTTATTTAATTGGCGATGTTCACGGCTGTTATCGTGAATTACGCCAACTTCTCAATCAAGTTAATTTCGACGCCAATCAAGATACACTTTGGTTAACGGGGGATCTGGTTGCTCGAGGACCTGATTCACTTGAAGTATTGCGTTTTGTCAAAAGCTTAGGCTCAGCGTTAAAACTCGTATTAGGGAATCACGATCTGCATCTACTGGGGGTATTTGCAAAGATTAGTCGTAATAAACCCAAAGATAAGCTTAATGAATTACTCAATGCACCAGATGCTGATGAATTAATTAATTGGTTACGACGTCAACCGCTATTACAAGTTGATGAAGAAAAGAAAATCGTTATGGCACACGCAGGTATTACCCCTCAGTGGGATTTAGCAACAGCTAAAAAATGTGCCCGAGAAGTAGAAGCCATATTAAGTAGCGATAGTTACCCCCTTTTCATTAATTCCATGTATGGTGATATGCCCAATAATTGGTCACCCGAATTAACTGGCTTACCGCGATTACGCTTTAGCACCAATGCTTTTACTCGTATGCGCTATTGTTTTCCTAACGGGCAGTTGGATATGATTTGTAAAGATAAGCCTGAAAATGCACCTGCGCCATTAAAACCTTGGTTTGATTTACCTAATCAACTACCGAATGATTACAGTATTATCTTTGGCCACTGGGCCTCTTTAGAGGGAAAAGGCACCCCTGAAAACATCTATGCGCTAGATACTGGCTGTTGCTGGGGCGGTATTCTAACCTGTCTACGTTGGGAAGACAAACGTTATTTTATCCAACCTAGTCTCACACATTTACCATAATTTTGTAGCGTCAAGATAGCATAGGTGTTGATTTATTTTACTATGCTATCTGGGCTATCTGGGCTATCTACTCTCTTCTGAGAGCCATCACAAAGATAACTTGATTTAAATCAATAGGTTATTTTTTCTCAAAACAAATTAAGTAGCTTTTTTATAACAACAAGCAGAATTCACCGCTATATTGCGCTATTTATTATAGATTATTCTTTATAAAGATATTTATTAAAAGATAAATAATGAATATTTAATTATAGGGTACTCTTTATAGCTAATTATATTTTAGTTATAGTAACTATTCATATTTAAATATGAATATATTAATAAATTAATAAAAATAAAAAGGAGATATTTAATCTCCTTTTTTATTTAAATTTTGTTATTTTCTTCTTTTTAATATTTCAAAACAGTAGTTATGCGAATTATTTTCATCTGCCTCATGGTATTCCATAAAAGTAGAATCCCACTCATCAGGCTCATAATCGGGGAAGGTTGTATCACCAATCACTTCAGCATCAATATGAGTAAGGTATAATTTATTCGCCATTGGTAGGAATTGCTCATAAACCTTACCGCCACCAATCACCATGATTTCATCATTATTTTCAGCAGCTTGTAGTGCTTCTTCAACGGATTTCACCCAAACAACATTGTCATCATTTCCAGGCTGACTGCTTAATACAATATTGAGTCGATTAGGTAAAGGACGCCCGATAGACTCATAAGTCACCCGGCCCATAATAACGGGTTTATTTAATGTATTTTTTTTAAACCATGCGAGATCACCCGGTAATGTCCAAGGCATCGCCTTTTCCATACCAATAATACGATCCGCCGCTAATGCTGCGATTAAACTAATATTCATTTACATACCTACGGGTAAAAATGGGAAAACTATTTATACTATACGGAAAGCGAAAACTTGAGTCGATACAATTTATGCTTCACCGATAATAAATAATTGCTTTATACAGGAAGTGTTAACTTAATCATGAAAGCTTTAAACATTATAATAGTGCTATATGGCAGTTGCTATTATATTTGAAAATTCTTTAGGTGTTTTTACAATTACTTTACGCTCATTACAGGCGCGAGAACCTTACTTTTTTCTCATCGTAAAAAATGTAGCACCTTATCAATAACATGCGAAAAGAGGCACTGCCACTTCTCATTGACTGGCTTATAGCACTTTTAACATTAAAGTATCACTTTTCGTTAAGGCAATCATACGATTGATAAAAATAGAGAGTATTAGTTGCAAATCTACGTTAAAAAGACTCTTACACCATTTTCTCTTTCATCAACACTCTCTTAAGCTCCCCTCTTTTTTATCGCTATGTAACATCAATATGAGTCAGTTCGAGTACAGGTGAAAAATTGTGATACGCTTTTATTACTTAGGATTAATAGTCGTTTACTTGCCTTTGTTAGTTAAAGTTTGTCAATAAAAAATGGCTCAATAAAGTGCTAAGTGTCGTGCTGGTTGGTTTAAAAATTAAAGTAGTGTTAAAGAAACAAAGATCTCTTTAATAAAAAGAATTAAAATAGGTGTAACGGATTATTAATGAATCAAAATTCCAATCCTTATCGTCCCTTAAGTAATCAATAATATCCAGTAAAATATCTTTATATTTATCTTTAAGATCATCACACTCATTTTCTATTTGTTCTAAAATATCCTCATAATTATTTCTAATAATATTAGCAATGGTATATTTCATTTCATCACTATTTTCATTCTTAGTAAAAATATTTTGCATTCTTCTATTATGTTTAGTGATAAAACTCTCGTCTTCCATTGTCATTTTTTTAGCTTTAATAATATCTTTTTTTTCTAACACTCCTAATGTAAGCATATCATCTACAAACTTTTGAACGTCTTCATTATTTCTTAATTTATTAGTTAGAAAATTTAATATTGATTTTTTAAAAGCATCGTTAATATAGTTTACCGTATTAAATTCCATTGCTTTATCAATAAAACATTTAGTTATATTGACAATAAACGCTTTATCCATCTCCACCGAATAAATATTATACATTATAGTAACTAAATTCATTATTGAATTAATTAATTCATTATTATCTTTTCTATTAATCTCTTTACAAACATAACTTAATGCCATATCAATATGTTGTTTATAGTTAAAATCACTATAATATACCATATCATCGCACTTTGGGTGATATTTCTTTAATTGTTCAAACATTTCTTTTGGATAATGATTAATTACATTGAAAGCAATGTTCATTATAGTAATAAAGTCTCCTTTTGTTTTTGATTGTTCATAAAGATAACATTGTATTAATCTTTTAACATCATCATGACAATCATTTTTTATTGCAAAACTTAAATTTAAAAAAAATGTCTCTAAATGTTTATTCTTAAAGCTAACAAAATCTGAGTTAATTAGCTTACAGTTTTTAAAATATACTTCCCCTCCATTTCTCATCAAAATGGATAATGTATTAATTTTAGCATGTTGACTTTTGTCTAATAGAAAAACCACCCCAACATTAATATTAAAAACACTCTTTATAAAAAATGATATTTTAGATAGTAAAGTAATCTTTTCCCTTTCAATATAAAGACTTGAAAGTGTATTTAACACATTGTTGATTTTATTTTTTATTTGGTATTTCTCTTTTATATTTTCATAGTATTTTTTTATTGAAGTAACGTTATCAGAATTATTTCTTATATGCATAAAAACTCCTTATTCATAGTAAAACTATCCTTTATTTACTTACATCTTCATACAAAAAAAAGCCCTTATTACTAAGGGCTATAAATATCAAAAAACAAATAAGATTTAGAAATTAATTTTCAATATTGCATTAATACCACTCGAATTGATATCACTATTATATTGACCTTGATAAGAGATACCGAAAGTGGTTGATTTACTTAACTGCGCATCAACACCTAGACCAACACCAAATAAATTATCTAGTTTACCACCTCGTAGTGATGCCTCACCTGAATTGGATAACCATAGACGTGATTCAGGGCGATTATCACCAAACAGATGGCTTGCTGACATATCACCTTTTAATGCCATATTAATATTGCCTGCCATAAATGGATATCCACCACGTAAACCAACCGTAGCAACTTGAATATCTTGTGCATCTGTTTTAGTGGTAAACTTCATATTACCCACATTTTCATTGATATTATCAGTGGATACTCTTAACCAACTAAATCCAGCATAAGGTTCAATTGAGTACTGGCTAGTATTCAATTGAGTATAAGCACCTTCTAAAAAGAATTGACTAATTTTCGCATCGTAACTGGTTGAGTTATAACCTGCAGTTTGTCCTATCCAGAGTGTTCTTTTGGCATCTCTATCTTGGTTTGTATGTGTAAATCCATAATTTAATGAGGCAACATCATAAAGATTAGAGATCCCATAAGCACCAATATGAATATCATTACTATCTATCTTTCCATATTGATTACCTTTATATTTGGTGGAGCCTGCACCGAAAAATAGACCCGCTTTAGTATTTTCAGTAACATCAATTTCAGCACCTAATAACCCAACATAGAAATCAACATCCATATCACTGTGGCCATAATCCGTATTACCCCACTGACCCATGCCGCTGATCCAAATACGCGCATTACTATTACCTAGTTGTGCATGACGACCATCACCGATACCAATAGCCTGATCTTTCACTGTACGAGTTAAACCCAATACATTAACAATACTGGCATTATTGGCATTTAAATACATATCACTACCCAATGATTGATAAGTGGTTTTCAGATCATTTTCATTCATCGGTAATACAGCATTAAATAGCTCACCATCTCCTGTATTATCTAATGCATTAGCAATAGCACGACCATTTTCATTATCAGCAAAGGTGGCTAAAGTCGTATTTTCTTTCTTAGTTAAACTACCACTGATGGTTTTATCTGTTATCGTGATATGTTTATCAAATAAAGCATAATCATTATTGGTGACAGTCGTGGTTGTGGCTGACTCTGCAACCACACGGTTACTGGCTAACATTTTCGTTTTAGTGCGATTATCAACTAAACTATCTGTATTCACCTCACCGACAACAACACTATTATTAAGATAAATATCTTTTAGTTGCCCAACATTATCCGCCCCCACATCAATATCGGCTCCTTGATTAAGCACTAAGTTACCAATATTAACATTGTGTCCTGCGGTCACTAAATAACGACCTTTATCATTAATATTAATGTTTACTTTATGGTTTTGGTTTGAGGTTAATTGGCCTTTTTGAGTAAAAGTATCGTTATAACGCTCAATAATACCTAATTTCCCACCATTAACATTGACGGCTTGCGTCCCAAAAGATCCGCTAAAGCCATATAAAGTACCTTGTTCGACAGTTGTACCACCACGGTAACTATTATTTCCCGTCATGACTAACGTACCTTCGCCTCGCTTCACCAAAGCACCATCATATAAGCCAGCATCAATTTTAGCTTGAATAGCATCAGCGCGTTTTTGGTAATATTCTTGACGCCATTTTTCAGCATCTTCTTGGCTAACAATATGTGATGTAGGATCAGGATTGCCATCATTAATCACAAAATCAGTACCGAGATGATAATCACCTCCTGCCGCAATACCTTTTTCGGTATATTCTTTCAACCATGCGAGATCTTCTTGCTTACGTAGATCTAAAGCTGTTTGGGAAATATCATTAGTCCACACATCAAGCGGTGTCGCATTTAGGTTATATTCAAATTTACCTAGCAATTGACCCGGACCATACATCCCTTTATCTAAATCTGGTGTTCCCCACCCATAACGTACATCAGGAGTACCTTCTGCGGCCGTCCAGCTCTCATATAAAGAGCCATCAGGATCACGATGGTTAGCGGTAGTGAACATGACATCACGAACTTGAATGGCGTTCATGGAAGGATAACGAGACATTAATACTCCCATCGCCCCCGTCACATGAGGAGCTGCCATTGAAGTACCACTAAAGGTATCCCAACCTGGATTCCCCTCTTCATCAACCACTGTAGAATAGATATTTCGACCCGGTGCAACCACTGTCCACCATTTTGCATTACCCGCTTCATTGAAGACTTTTTCTAATACATAACCGGTGTTATCCGCATTTTGCTTCAATCCCGCCACCGCAATCCAATGCTGTTCGGCTTCGGGATTAAAATAAGGATAAAGAGGACGATAATAAGGTTGAGCAAAGTCGCGATTACCCGTTGTAAAGACCTGAACAACATTCGTTCCTTTAACTGCATCATAAGCAGCATCAACAAAGGAAGGTTTATCACCATAGACTTTTTTAAAGTAGAAATATTCGTATTCTGTCTGTGCCGTGGTGTTAACAGGCATATGTATCGTGGTATTACCACCATCAGGCCCCTCTGTTTTATCTGTATTAATAATACGCGGGTTAGTCCCCCAGCTATTATTAATCACTTGCGCACCCGCATCGACCATCGCTTTCCAGCCAGTATAGAAATAGGTGTAGTCTTGATAAGGGCCATAGTTATTGCTGTCTGTTGCCCCAGTATTCCCTAAATAAATATCAGCCCCCCACGCCACACCATGCATACCATTACCATCACGGTTAGCCCCCACAGTACCAGTGACATGTGTGCCATGGGTATCATTCACCCCTTTGATCCAATTACCATCAACATCAAAGACTTGGCCTTTTTCATAATGTCCGCCCATTTCTTGTGGATAGCGCATTCCCGTAGAGCCATATTCACCTTTGGCTTTTACTGCATGAAAACGAGATCCACTCAACTCTTGATGTGAGAGCAGTGCACCAGAGTCCATCACCCCGACTTTAGCACCTTGACCATGAAAACCCAGAGCATAAGCACTAGAGGCATTCATGGCTGCAAGCCCCCAGTCTTTTTGATATTCAGGGCTTTCCCAACTTTGTTTATTACCTAATTGTCCAACTTCTGAATATGCAACAGCATAGCCAGAAAAAAGAAGTGCCGAAGTAATAAGGGAGAGTTGAAATAGAGAGTTTGTGGTATTTTTTTTCTGATTAATGGGATGGTGACTTAAAGCTATTTCTTTGTTCATTCTGTACCTTCTGTTATGTTGAAAGGGATAACATTAATTAAGGAATAAAAACAAAAGACGTAGCGATCCTCTCTTTTTTATAACAATAATTACTTGAGGGATCTCTCAAATATACGAAGCTAAACCACAAAAATAGATAGATTGCCTAACAAATCACAACTTAATAGTTTAATTAAACAATTTTAAAACATAATCTAATATTATATAAATAAATAGATTTAACGTTTTCTACGGTAATACTGACAGCTTTCAATAGCTAAATAAAGCTGATAAAAAGCAAACCAATAAAAAAACATAATAGCTAAATTAATTAACAATTTATTTTATAATCTGATTTAGCTATTTAATTCTAGTATGAAAAATTTATTTTTCTTAATTTTATAGTAATAAAAAAAAACAGTATCTTTATTTTAAAAATACTGTTTTTATTTTAATTTTTGACGTGATATTACTTAATTTTTATTCTGATGGCGTGATTTCCATTTGCCCCGCAATCCCTTTATCCGCATTTTCGAGTATTTGGCTATAATAAACAAAAGGGAAATGAGAATAAGAAGGCTGTTTTAGCTCAACTAATAATTCACTCTGTTTTTCGATCCACACTGTATCTTTCCAACCAAAATCAGCAGGCGCTGGTTTTTGTCCATCATGATTAATCACTTTAAAACGTGCACCTTCAATATGAAAAGGTTGTGGTGTTTCCACTGTCACTAGCCAACGTTCCCAGCCATTTTGTTTACCGACAAGATCGATCCTTGATAACTCCCAACGCGCATTATTAATACCAGGAGGACTGTTTTGCAATTGGATCGTTCTCGGTTGAATTGAGGTGGTGATTTGTGTCTCATCCACCACCAACTGTTGTGGAACTTTATCGGTAACCAATGACATCAGTCCAGTAGGCTTGATGGTTAGCACATTGGTATTGCGCAATAAGTTAGAAGGTTCAAAAATACCACGTAATCTATCCATAAATCCGGCACTTTGCCCAGCAGTGATAGTCACTTCTTCGCCTTCTGATAGATCAATAAGAATTTCACGTCGCTCACCCGGTGCCATAGGAATAGATTTCAATTCTACCGGTGACGTTAACAAACCTTGATCAGAGGCTATCAGATAGAGTGAGCGACCATCATTCGCCGATAACTCATAACGTCGAGCATTCGAGGCATTAACTAAGCGTAAACGAATCCAACCTCTTGATACTTCAATATAAGGATCTTCACAGCCATTCACTAATAATGTGTCACCATAAAATCCCTCTGTCGCGGCTTCTTTGTCGTACTGTGGCGTTCCAAAGTTATCAAGGCGTTTATCTTGAAGAATAATAGGAAAGTCATTTACCCCATAATGTTTAGGCAATGGTAACGATTTGCTCTCTTCGTCTTCAACAATCCACATGCCTACCAATCCGTTATAGACATGAGGCGCCATTTTAAAAGGCGTATTCGCATGATACCAGCAGGTGGCCGCTTTTTGACGAATAGGCAACACCGGTGACCAATAGGCTCCCGGAGACATCATCCTTGCAGCTCCACCTATTTGTGTTCCCGGAACTAATAAGCCACTTACGGTCATAGAAACGGGTTCATTAAGGCGATTGCTATAAATCAGTTTGACATCATCACCGCTTTTTACTTTGATTGTCGGACCCGGCATTGAGCCATTAATGCCCCAGACTTCTGTTTTTTGTGTGCCATCAAAGGCCCAATGCACTTTTTGTAACGTTACAAAAAGAGGCTGACCATTACGTGATTCAAGTAATGGGGGAATAGGTAGTTTTCTATCACTAACTGATCCTGCACGAACAGATGAAGATAATGAGCCCAGACATACCGCTAAGCCTGAAGCCTGTAAAAACTGGCGACGACTAAATGACATACTTTCTCCGCAACAAAATACCCATATTCCTATCCCACGAGTGAGGATCAACTGATAGGAAAAAAGCTGCTGTGATATTTAAAGACAAAAGACTTAAATCAAATTATGACAGCATAATAACGCGGATATGACATAAATCCTAAAAATAGTTGATAACTTAGTGCATTTTAATTTATTAAAGACAATATCCGTCCGAAAATCGGGATATATTCAAACGATCAATCAACCTATAACGTTTATTGTTAGCCATTATAAAGTATATAATTAAACCATTAAAATCATGATGTTATAAAAATGCCAAATCTAATCGATTTGGCATTAGGTATGATAAACAATTAAATAAATTACAGACCGTTAATTTAACTTACCTGCAAAATCGCGTTTATTCATTTCTTCCACTTCTTTATCAAGCTCTTCAATTTTAGCCTTCATGATCTGACGACAATCTTCAGCTAATTCTCTCACCTGATCTTTGTTATATTTTGATACATCAATGGGAGGCAACATTTCAACAATCACGTAGCCATTATTCCAGCGATTTAATTTTATCTTACCTTGTGTGGTAGAGACACAAACAGGCACAATAGGCACCCCCGCTTGCATCGCCGCGTGAAAAGCCCCTGTTTTAAAAGGTAATAAACCACGTCCTCGGCTACGAGTTCCTTCAGGAAACATCCATACAGAGATTTTTTTCGCTTTGATTTGCTCTGCAACCTGAGTGATGGTGCTATGGGCTTTAGAGCGATTACCTCTATCAATCAAAATATTGCCAGTGATCCAATAAAGCTGTCCAAAGAAAGGAATAAACACCAAGCTTTTTTTGCCCACCGTCACGGTATTAGGTTGTACCGCATTCGACATTGTCACCATATCAAAGTTATTTTGATGGTTACCAATATAGATACTGGGTCCATAACTTTTAGCTTCTTTAGGAAAACGCTCAACTAATTTGATCCCAAAGATATGTGATAATTTGCCGAATAAACGTCCATAAGTCATTACGTGTTTCGGATTTCTGGGAGAAAACATGCAATAGATCATCCCAAAAGTCACCACAATAATGGTGTACAGAATGACAATAATGCCTCGAATAATGGCTAGCATAAGCTTTTAGCGTCCTAATAATAAGTGGGTCATATGACCCACTAATCTACATTGAAAGTTAAAATTAATCAGTTTCGATATCTATATGATCGATACTTTGTGCACCACGAGGGAGCGAGGTTCCACGACGACCACGTTTGGCTTTAAATGTCTGTAATTCATTCATCGACATCGTGAGTTTACGTTTACCAAAATGCAATGTAACACTGGCATTTTCTGGTAATACCCGCAACCAAGCGACTTTATCTTCACCACTTGCAGCCTGTGAAGCAGGAATAGAAACCATTTGGTTACCTTTTCCTTTTACCATAGTTGGCAACTCAGAGGCTTCAAAAATCAGCATTCGCCCACCCTGAGTAATGATCATGATCAAATCACTCAATTCATCATTTAAGCGTTGAGGTGGTAATGGTAATGCATTTTCAGGTAATGTTAATAATGATTTACCAGCTCTATTTTTAGAGGTTAAATCATCAATACTACAGATAAACCCATAACCAGCGTCGGATGCCATTAAGATCTTATCGCTACTTTCCCCCATCACTACATGACGTAATTGAGCCCCTTTTTGGACTTTTAATCGTCCAGTTAAATCATCACCTTTACTACGGCCTGATGGTAATGCATCAACATCAACAGTATAACTTTGACCCGTGGTATCAATCAGATGTACCGCTTGATTGCTCATCCCTTCAACTGCATCAAAATAATCATCCCCTGTTTTAAAGCCCACTGATTTCGCATCAATGTTATGGCCTTTTTGGCAACGGATAAGCCCTTTTTCGGACATGATCACGGTAACCGCTTCAGGGTGAAGATGTTTTAATGGGATAGGCTCATCGCCAACATCACCACTAAAATAGCTAATCTCTTCTGCTTTTAATGTTTGTTGTTGACCATCAACAGTAAATGTGAGGGCTTCATTTTTTGCTATTAACACGATTTGTTCGATAACATCACTTTGCTCTTTGCCTAATGCAACTAAGCGAGTGCCTCGACCTTTCTTATTCATCTCATTTAGATGTTCTGCAGATATCGCCAGAATACGTGTTTTATCGGTGATAATAACTAACCAATGTTGATTGTTTTTCTTTTCTGCATCGACTAAGAAAGGCGCTAGCAATTCTGTTTCATCTGAAACCGTTAACAACCCTTTACCGGTTTTATTTTTTGTCTCCATCTCTTCATAACTGAGTACGGAGCCATAACCCTCTTTCGTTGCCAGTAAATACTCCTGTTTAGCGGCTCCCGCTAACATATATTTTACGCTGGCGTCAGGTGGGAAGGTCAATTTACCGGTTAAAGGCTCACCTTGGCTACGGCCTGATGGCATGTCATTGGGACTTAAACTATAGCTTCTACCCGTTGAATCAAGGAACAATACTGGCTGGTTGCTCATACCCCGTACCGCACTATGATAACTGTCTCCGGCACGATAACTCATGGTACTAGGATCAATTTCGTGCCCTTTCGCACTACGCACCCATCCCATTTCAGAAAGCACAATAGTCACAGGCTCTGATGGCAACATATCTTGTTCATTAACCACTTTCGCCTCTTCTTGAGGTCGAATAGGAGAACGTCGTTCATCACCAAACTCTTTAGCGTCTGCCTCTATCTCTTTTTTCAATAACGTATTGAGACGGCGAGGAGAATTTAACAGTTTTTCAATACTGTCGCGCTCTTTTTCCAGTTCATCACTTTCAGCTTGCAGTTTTATCTCTTCAAGCTTAGCTAAGTGACGTAAACGTAACTCTAAAATCGCTTCTGCTTGAATATCTGATAATGCAAAACGACGCATTAATTCCGCTTTTGGCTCATCTTCATAACGGATGATCTCAATCACTTCATCAATATTGAGATAAGCGATTAATAAACCTTTTAGAATTTCTAAACGGCGTAATACTTTTTCTAAGCGATGGTTTAAACGATTGGTTACGGTTTGACGACGATAAACTAACCACTCATTTAAAATGGTTAATAGCCCTTTCACAGCAGGACGGTTATCTAACCCAATCATATTGAGGTTAACGCGATAACTTTTCTCTAAGTCTGTATTTACAAATAAGTAATACATGACTTGTTCTAAATCGACGCGATTACTACGAGGAACAATCACCAATCGAGTAGGATTTTCATGATCTGACTCATCACGTAAATCATCAACTAAAGGCAATTTTTTCGCTCGCATTAATGCAGCAATTTGTTCAAGTACCTTAGCACCAGAGACTTGATGAGGGAGAGCTGTTATCACCGCACAACCCTCTTCTTTTTGCCAAACAGCACGCATTCTAATAGAACCACGTCCTGTTTTATAAATCTTTTTGATATCCTCAGGAGCGGTGATCACTTCCGCTTCTGTTGGATAATCAGGTCCTTGTACATATTGCATAACATCAGATAACCCAGCATCAGGATTATCTAATAGCATGGTTAATGCTTGGCCGATTTCCCGCGCATTATGTGGCGGAATATCCGTTGCCATACCGACAGCAATCCCCGTTGTCCCATTTAATAAAATATTAGGTAAACGAGCAGGCAACATTTTTGGCTCTTGCAGGGTGCCATCAAAATTGGGGATCCAATCAACAGTACCATGTCCCAATTCGCTTAGCAGGATCTGTGAATATTTAGATAAGCGAGACTCGGTATAACGCATAGCTGCAAAAGATTTTGGATCATCCGGAGCCCCCCAGTTACCTTGCCCATCAATTAATGGATAACGATAAGAGAAGGGTTGCGCCATCAATACCATGGCTTCATAACAGGCGCTATCACCGTGGGGATGATATTTACCTAATACATCCCCCACTGTTCGTGCTGATTTTTTAAATTTAGCACTGCTGTTTAAACCTAATTCAGACATCGCATAGACGATACGACGCTGTACTGGCTTTAACCCATCGCCAATAAAAGGCAATGCACGATCCATAATCACGTACATTGAGTAATTGAGATAGGCATTTTCCGTAAATAAGTGGAGCGGTTGGCGCTCTACACCATCATGAGTCAGTTCACTCATTCAATATTTTCCTCAGACGCTTGGTGAGTTCCATTACACTTCGATGTCAACTTCGTCGCCTTTTTCTTGCAACCAGTTACGGCGATCTTCAGAACGTTTTTTGGCAAGTAACATATCCATCATGCCCAACGTTTCTTGATAATTTTCATCATCAATCACCAATTGCACTAAACGACGTGTATTAGGATCAAGCGTTGTCTCACGTAATTGCAGTGGATTCATCTCACCTAAGCCTTTAAAGCGTTGCACATTTGGCTTACCTTTTTTACGGCTAAGGCGTTGCAAAATAGCGTTCTTTTCTGCTTCATCAAGGGCATAACTCACTTCTTTACCTAAGTCGATACGATAAAGAGGTGGCATAGCCATATAGACATGACCTTGCTTTACTAATGCCGGGAAATGACGAACAAATAAAGCACAAAGCAAAGTGGCGATATGTAAACCATCGGAGTCCGCATCCGCAAGGATACAAATTTTTCCGTAACGTAATTGGCTTAAATCATCACTATCAGGATCCATCCCGATCGCCACAGAAATATCATGCACTTCTTGTGACGCTAATACTTCATCAGAAGAGACTTCCCAAGTATTAAGAATTTTACCACGTAGAGGCATAATCGCTTGATATTCACGATCGCGAGCTTGTTTAGCAGAGCCACCCGCAGAGTCCCCTTCAACTAAGAAGAGTTCGGTATAACGTAAATCTTGCGAAGTACAATCTGCTAATTTACCCGGCAATGCAGGCCCCGAAGTCAGTTTTTTTCTTACCACTTTTTTAGCCGCACGCATACGTCGTTGCGCACTGCTAATAGCCATTTCTGCGAGTAATTCACCGACTTGAACGTTTTGGTTTAACCATAAACTAAATGCATTTTTTACTGCACTAGCAACAAAGGCACTGGTTTGACGTGACGATAGACGCTCTTTGGTTTGTCCTGCAAATTGAGGATCTTGCATTTTTACTGATAACACATAAGCACAACGCTCCCATGTATCATCTGCGGTTAATTTAATGCCTCTTGGCAATAAATTATGGAATTCACAAAACTCGCGCATGGCATCTAATACACCTTGGCGCAAACCATTAACGTGTGTACCACCTTGTACGGTTGGAATGAGGTTCACATAACTTTCTGTGAGTAAATCGCCTCCTTCCGGCAACCAAAGCATTGACCATTCAACGGCTTCGTTATCACCTTCAAATTTCCCTGTAAATGGCTCTTCAGGCAGGCGAACAAATTCAGCGACAGCTTCACTTAAATAGTCTGTTAAACCATCAGCGTAACACCACGTTTCTTGGGTATTATTGACTTTATCGGTAAAAGAGACATTGACGCCTGGGCACAACACCGCTTTGGCTTTTAATACATGAGATAAGCTTTTTGATGAGAAACGAGGAATATCAAAGTAAGTGCTATCCGGCCAGAAATGAACACTGGTTCCTGTATCTCGTTTAGCACACGTACCTATTTGATGTAGCTCTTCAACTTTATCACCGTTCTCAAAAGCAATTTGATATATTTTGCCTTCTCGGCGCACGGTGACTTCAATACGCTTTGATAACGCATTAACCACTGAGATCCCGACACCATGCAAGCCACCAGAGTATTGGTAGTTTTTATTGGAGAATTTTCCTCCGGCATGAAGATGGGCAAGGATCAGCTCAATAGCAGAGACTTTCAGTTCTGGATGGATATCAACCGGCATTCCTCGCCCATTGTCGATAACCTCAATAGATTGGTCTGCATATAAGATAACTTCGACCTTGGTTGCATGCCCCGCAAGCGCCTCGTCCACGCTATTATCTATCACTTCCTGTGCCAAATGGTTCGGTCTAGTGGTATCGGTATACATACCAGGACGCCGACGTACAGGCTCTAGACCATTAAGAACCTCAATATCCTTTGCATTATAACTTGATTGAGTCATTGTTTTAATCTGCGGTTCACTGTTTGAGAATACTGTTTATAATAACAGGTGTTAGCGGTAATATGATATTCATTTTTGAATTGAGACATCAACCCCAGTATTGCAGGTTAATGAGTCGAAAACGATGTTATTTTCAAAAACTGAACAATTTCCGGGAAAAAACGTTCAAAATTAACAAAAGCATGGTTTCCTCCCTGCTCTACTGTTTGCTTACAAGCGCCAAGATATGAAACCGCTTGACGATAATCAAGTATTTCATCTCCAGTTTGTTGAAGCAACCAAATAAGATCGGGGGAAGTTATCGTAGGAATACGTAAGGCAAGTAACTCATCCATATGGTGAGGTGCTAATCTATACTTTTGATGAGTATAAGGATTTTCATTATCGCCTAAAAAATCCTGTAGCAAATCAAACGGGCGAACCGCAGGATTCACCACCACTGCAGGTAAATGAAAACGTTGTGATAACCAAATAGCAAGATAGCCCCCCAGCGACGAGCCAATTAATCCTAACTTATCATTGGCATTATCTTTTACTAATTTTTCAATTAATTGAGCGGCTTGCTGAGGATAAGGGGGTAATTGGGGTACAAGTAGCTCAATATCAGGATGAGTGACTGATAACCATTGTTTAAACCCTTGCGCCTTGGCTGATTGAGGCGAGCTATTAAAACCATGTAAATAGAGGATACGAGACATGACTTAATAGCCATCCGCGTCAAGATCTGGACAAAAATCTTTACCCGCTAGACGATGTACTTGAGTATCAATATTCCTCTTACCCTGTGCAGATAATGATAACTCCAAATAGCGCCAACCTGGCGAAACGGTATCTAAAGAAAAATTAGTACAATGCGGGCGAAACTGAATACAGGTAGAGGGTGTTGCTAATAAGCGAATACCATTCCACATTTCATCCATTTCTTGATGAATATGACCACATAGCATCATTTTTATTTGAGGGTGACCTTTAACACGCTCAGCTAACTGGTGAGAGTTTCTTAAACTATGTTGATCTAACCAAGTACAGCCAGAAGGCATCGGATGATGATGCAATAAGATCACAGTATCTCTTTCTTTGTGGCTTTCTAGACAGCGTGTTAGCCAATCTAACTGACAGTCAGATAACTCGCCATGGGGAACACCTTGAATTTGGCTATCTAATAATAACAATTGCCAATGTTCACCAATTAACACTTGTTTTGCCGACAGAATGCCTGCCTGATTTAAAGCATCAATCATTGCTGGTTGATAATCATGATTACCGGGTAACCACACACAAGGTGAAGGTAATCTTGCAATCCCATCAGCAAAATGCTGATAAGCTGCAAAGGATTGATCTTGAACTAAATCCCCAGTAGCAACAATCAAATCAATCGATAACCCTTGCTGTTTAATCGCGTCCAATACCGCATGATAGCTACGATAGGTATTAATTCCCAACAAGGTATCATCCACATTAGCAAAAAGGTGGGTATCTGTGATTTGTAATATTCTAACGGTGTGTTGTTGATCCACCGACAATTCAAGCTGGCTTTCCAAAAGGTTTCCTTGTTTCTCTCTTACTAGCCGTTATTTTAACGTAATTTTGTATTAAAGATCTGCCACCCAATACACATTTCAAAAGATTATTGAGAAATATTCTCGCTACCAGTCACATTTTTTATCTCTTATGTTCAAGCTTAATCGATTGTATATTCATATACTTTAAAGATAATTACGTCATTTATCATATCTTTTCATAGTGACGAATAAAGTTTCTTTTGGCAATTATCACAACCAATCTTTTCTTAAGGTGACATGATGAAGTTGTAACCACTGAAGTGCGATGACAGAAGCAGCATTATCAATTATCCCTTCTTCAACCCATTGATAAGCCTGCTCTCGGCTGACGACATGAACACGAATATCTTCATTTTCACAAGCTAGCCCATGTATGCCTGTTGCTGTTGTGGCATCCACTTCCCCTACATAGACATACATCCGCTCACTGGTTCCTCCGGGGCTTGAAAGGTAACTTACAATGGGCTTACAACGACCTATTGTGATCCCAGCTTCTTCTGTGGCTTCCCGTCTTACCACCTCTTCAGGGCTTTCTCCTTCTTCCACCATGCCGGCAATCACTTCTAATAACCAAGGTGTTTGACTTGTTTCATAAGCTGGAATACGAATTTGTTCGATTAATACAACTTCGTCTCGTTTAGGATCATAAGCCAATAAAACACCCGCATGACCACGTTCGAACACTTCTCGCTTAACTTCTGCACTCCATCCTCCCTTAAATAAACGGTGTTTGAAACGATATTCGTTCATACGGAAAAAGCCTTTATAGAGTGTTTTTTTACTTATCAGCTCAACATCATTACGTGTATATAAAAATGGTGTATTTTCCTTTTTGTTCATACAATATTCCTCTGGTTATACTTAAGTCTTTTTTTATTGCATACGTTTAATACAGATTTAAAGATATTTGCCCGCAAATCCTGTAAAGTTAACCTAAAATAAAAGGATATGGCACAAATGGCTACCCCTACTTAGGGAAACAATCTGCTAGAATTGTTTCTATACAAGATTAACAGAGGCAACTCAGCGAAACTGTTGCAACAAGGAATTAAAATGAAAAAACTGCTCTCTCTTTTAGTCACGATGAGTTTGGCAGGATTCAGCACTGCAAGTCAGGCTGAGGATCTGCTACAAGTTTATCAAAAAGCAAAGGACAGTAACCCAGAATTACGTAAGTCATTAGCTGAACGCAATCAAGCTTTTGAGAAAATCAATGAGGCACGTAGCCCATTATTACCACAATTAGGATTAGGCGCTTCTATTGATTATAAAAGTGGCTATCGTGATGCTAAAAATACCGAGTCTAACTCTCTTGGTGCGAATTTAACGCTGACCCAGACTATTTTTGATATGTCTTTATGGCGTCAATTGACCATGCAAGAAAAAACGGCGGGTATGAGTGATGTTACCTATCAAACAAGCCAACAACAGCTTATTTTAGATACCGCAACAGCTTATTTTAATGTTTTGCGTGCCATTGACTCCTTATCATTTATTGAAGCACAAAAAGAGCAGGTGTATCGCCAATTAGATCAAACTACACAGCGTTTTAATGTAGGACTTGTTGCGATTACTGACGTACAAAATGCGCGTGCAAACTACGACAGCGTGTTGGCACAAGAAGTAGCTGGACGTAATGAACTGGATAACGCATTAGAAAAACTGCGCCAAGTCAGCGGTGTGTATTATATTAATCTGGCTTCACTTAATATCGCACGTTTTTCCACCACTCCACCAGACGCCATTGATAAACTGTTAAAAGACGCAGAAGAGCGTAACTTAAGTTTACTCAGTGCTCGTTTAGGTCAAGATTTAGCACGTGAAAATATTCGTTTAGCGCAATCAGGTCATTTGCCAACCGTAAATTTAAATGCTTCAACGGGTGTCTCAAACAGTCATAATCATGGTAGTGCTTTACCACCAGAAACACCTGCTAACAGCCGTAATAGCTATAATGGTCAAAGCAGCATCGGACTCTCTTTAAGCATTCCATTATATACAGGTGGCAGAACGAGCTCACAAGTAGAACAAGCTCAATATGGCTTTACCAGTGCCAGTGAGCAGTTAGAATCGGTATACCGTTCTATCGTACAAATTGCACGTTCTTCTTATAACAATATTTCAGCCTCCATCAGTAGCATTAAGGCCTATCAACAAGTGGTTGTATCCGCGCAAAGCTCTTTAGATGCAACTGAAGCTGGCTACCAAGTGGGTACTCGTACTATTGTTGATGTCTTAAATGCAACTACAACGCTTTATGATGCTAAACAAAAATTATCAAGTGCACGTTACGACTATTTGATTAACCAATTAAATATCCAATATGCACGTGGTACCTTAAACGAAAATGACTTAATTCAGTTAAATAATGCGTTGGGTGAAGAGATTTCCACTTCCCCTGACAACATTATTCGTCCATTAACAAGTCCCGTACTGAATACGACAAATTAATCGTTAATAGACACCGTTAACCATCAAAACCGCTTACAGTGATATACGAGTAAGCGGTTTTTTTTTATACACTAGCGAGAAAAAACATTTTTGGTTATAAATAGATTAAAAATAAATTCACCTAATGCCCATTACTTAAGTTTATAAATAACCCAATCATTATTTGTTTAATAAATAGAGGATTTAGCTGATTTCATTGCCATTATCCCTATGAAGATCACAAATTTCTGCTAATCGCTGATGATTAGGTGTTTCTTATTTATTTTCTAACCTATTTAACCTATCCTAGCTTTTATTTTGAACGTTTTACTTTTTATGGATCTTACCAATATGACAATGAAACGTACCAAATCGATTAATCGCGATGCTTTTCGTAAAGCATTTCGCCCTTATCGTCTGGCGCCTGTTGCCATCGCCATCACCGCGGTATTCGCCCTTTCAGGGTGTGAAGAGAGTGATGAGACGGTTTCACTGTATATGAATGCACAAGAATGTGCGCAAGCGAATCCATCACAAGCAGCACAATGTGAAGATTCTTACCGCACGGCATTACAAGAAGCGCAACGTACTGCACCTAAATACGCAACAATGGAAGATTGTGTTGCTGAATTTGGTGATGCGCAATGTACACAAACTGCCTCAATTGATGGTAACCCCGTTAACACCGAAAACGCCAATAACCTCAACCCTGATAGTTCACAAATGGCACAAGCTAACTCTGGTGGTAGCTTCTTTATGCCACTGATGGCAGGTTATATGATGGGGCGTTTAATGGGAGGTGGCGCACCAGCACAGCCTTTATTTAGCTCACGTAATCCAAGTAGCCCAGCTAATGGTAAGTTTGTTGATGCAACGGGTCGTAACTATGGTCCAGCTGTTGGTGGTCGTCAAATGAACGTCCCTAAAACAGCTATGACACCAAAACCATCTACAACATCAACCATTACGCGTGGTGGCTTTGGTAATACCGTTTCACGACAAGCGGCAGCTCAACGTGCAAGCGCGACGAATAACAACCGTAGCTCAACAGGCTCCTCTTCATATCGTGCAGGTGGTTAATTAAACCATGAAACGCGAACAAATTATTGAACGTCCTGATTGGCGCGAAAAAGCCACTGAATATGGTTTTAACTTCCATACCATGTATGGCGAGCCTTACTGGTGTGAAGATGCTTATTATCAATTTTCAATGGAAGAAGTGGAAACATTAGAAGAAACCACGGAAGAGCTTCATCAGATGTGCTTACAAGTCGCTGATAAAGTGGCTAATAGTGAGGAGCTATTGACTCGTTTTCAAATTCCTCGCCATTGCTGGGATTTTGTCCGTGAGTCATGGAAAACCTCGCAACCATCGCTTTATTCACGTCTTGATTTAGCTTATGACGGTAAGGGGCCGGCAAAATTACTCGAAAATAATGCCGACACACCAACTTCATTGTATGAGTCTGCTTTTTTCCAGTGGATCTGGCTTGAAGATCAAATCAATGCGGGTCGTTTGCCACAAAATGCCGATCAATTTAATAGTATCCAAGAAAAATTGATCGACAGATTCGCTCAATTGCGTGATCAATATGGTATGCGTTATCTGCATATGTCATGTTGCCAAGATACGCAAGAAGATCGCGGTACAGTACAATATTTACAAGATTGTGCAGAAGAAGCCGAAGTCGCTACCGATTTCGTTTTTATTGAAGATATTGGTTTAGGTGAACGGGGTGAGCTGACCGATCTACAAGACCAGATCATCAGCAATATGTTTAAACTCTATCCTTGGGAGTTTATGTTCCGTGAAGATTTCTCGACCAAACTTGCTGATGCAGGGATCCGTTGGTTAGAGCCAGCTTGGAAAAGTATTATTTCCAACAAAGCGTTACTGCCAATGCTGTGGGAAATGTTCCCTAATCATCCTAATTTATTACCGGCTTATTTTTATGACGGTAAAGCGCCAGATTCATTATCACGCTATGTCATCAAACCGCTCTTTTCACGAGAAGGGGCGAATATTCGTATCGTTGAAAATGGTAAAGATATCGCTGTTGCTGATGGCCCTTACGGTGAAGAAGGCTTTATTGTTCAGGACTTCCATCCACTGCCAAAATTTGGTGATAGCTATACATTAATTGGTAGCTGGCTAGTTAACGATCAATCTGCAGGTATTTGTATTCGAGAAGATAAAGAGCTTATCACGCAAGATCTGTCTCGTTTCTATCCACATATTATTTTAGATTAATAACGCAATTGCTGTGATAGCAAAACTTATTGTCTAGCATTGACCCCCTCCCCGCCCTGAACTAAAGGGCGGGGTTTTATGGCACACCTAAAAAATAAATTTAGCCTTAACATTCTATCAATTAGTTTTATTGAATATTTTACCCAATTTGAAAGGTCATCATGCTAAGTGATTTATTAATAATATCATTATTTAATAAAGTTACTTTTTCATCCGGCTGTTTTAAACCGAGTAGATATAATGCAGGTAAAAAATGTTCTGCTGTTGGGTGTGCGAGTTGCCCTTCTTGCGTTGATAAAATGGTAAAAAGCGCTTCAGGCACTTTATCACTTTGTAAACAGCGCTCTACTGTTTCACTAAAAGATAATGCCCAAGAGTAAGGCTCTGCTTGGTCATTTTGCCAATCCATCATTCTTAAATTATGAACGATATTACCACTGCCAATCACTAATACACCTTCTCTACGTAGTTCAACCAGTTTTTTTCCAAACTCATAGTGCCACTGTGGCGATTGGTTAGCATCAATACTTAACTGAACAACAGGAATATTAGCATTAGGGTACATCTTCTCTAATATTCCCCAACTACCGTGATCAAATCCCCATTGCTCCATATCCAGTTTTAATTTCATCGGATCAATCAGATCTTCAATTAATGCAACGAGACCAATGGAGCCTTTTGCAGGATATTCTATTTGGTATAACTCTGGTGGAAATCCATAAAAATCATGAATTGTTTTAGGATGAGTCATCGCTGTAATATAAGTCCCTTGCGTATACCAATGCGCTGAGATGACTAATATTGCTTTAGGCTTAGGCAGTGTCTCTCCTAACGTCGTCCAGAGGCGAGTATATTTATTATCTTCCAATACATTCATTGGACTGCCATGTCCAACAAATAGCGCTGGCATCAATTTTCTGTCCATAATCACCTCTTATTCTTGCTATCTATGGCATTTAGCATACTGCCTTCTTACTTGAAATATAGTCAAAGAAGTGTGAAATAGTTATTCAAAAAATATGAAAAAGCCACTTAGGGAAACTTAAGTGGCTTGAATAAGTGTGTGTGTTTTCAGTGTCGTTTTAACTTGTTAATTTCAGCCCGCTTTCTTCTCCTCGCGAAGACGATAAGCCACTAAATCTTCAATCGTTAACACTGGCATATCATGCTGTTTAGCAAAAGTGACAACTTCTGGCGCTCTGGCCATGGTGCCATCGTCATTGGTTAATTCACATAACACGGCAACAGGTTTAAAACCCGCTAACGTTGCTAAATCAATAGAAGCTTCAGTATGTCCACCACGTGTTAATACACCACCAGGTTGCGCTCGTAATGGGAATACGTGACCTGGACGATTTAAATCACTTGGTTTTGCATTATCAGCAGCAGCTGCACGTACTGTCGTTAAACGGTCTGCTGCTGAAACTCCCGTAGTCACCCCTTGGGCCGCTTCAATAGTTACCGTAAATGCGGTATGAAAATGACTGGTGTTATTTTCTACCATCATAGGTAAATCGAGTTGTTGACGGCGCTCTTCGGTAATACAGACACACACAATACCACTGCCATGACGAATAGACATCGCCATTTGTTCTGTGGTCATGGTTTCTGCGACAAATACCATATCGCCTTCATTTTCACGGTTCTCATCATCAAGCACCATCACACCTTTACCGGCACGAAGGGCTTCAAGCGCACGCTCAACACGCTCTAATGGAGAGCCAAATTCGGAAAGTAGCGTCTGATTCATGGTAAAAAAACCTCAATAATTAATGAAAGTTACCAGAACCAGGGCAGTCTTAGGAGTGGATCTCTGCTGTATAAATAGACAAGCAGAAACAACAGGAATGGATACAAGGATCCCACTGATGCTATTTTATTCTCTCCCATCCAGACTTTAACTGTCGGCTCCAGAATTACACTGGATCTGCTGACCTTTGCATCACATTGGTAATACAAAGCGCTCGCGGGCTTTACCTGATTATTCAGGTATCTACCGCCGGTGGGGACTTTCACCCCGCCCTGAGATAAACAGGGAAACTATACGCTTTAAAATAATAAGAGGCAATCCCAATCCACAATAACCCTTGTCAAATCACACTAATCTGTTATTGATAGGCAAAGAATTTAACGATTTATCATAAAAATATAACAATAATATCGATATCAGGTTTTATTCCCACAGCCCTCATATTACACTTAGCATAGCTTTCTATTTTATTGTGAGGACTATCCATGCTGGACCCAAAAAAAATTGAACAAGTCGCTCGCCAAATCCAAAATGTACTACCACAAGGTATCAAAGATTTAGGTGATGATATTGATAAGAAAATCCGTGCAATACTTCAATCTCAATTAAACAAATTAGATTTGGTTAATCGCGAAGAATTTGATGTGCAAACACAAGTGCTGTTACGTACTCGCGAAAAATTGGCTCGTTTAGAGCAACGTTTAAATGAGTTGGAAGCAGGACAACAAGCGCCAGCGGAAGTTGCACAGATTGAAGAAGTTGATGTTATTGTTGAAACTGGGAATGACAGTAAAGCTTAGTTGATAGTGTAATAACACCCTGTGCCACATTCGGACAGGGTGTTTTCTCAAAAATAACTTTCATTTGTTAATAAATTCTCTTAGTTCGGCTATTGTTTGTTCTATTTTATCTTCAAAATCAATATCGAGGATATTAAAAAAAGCTTCGTAACCAATATCTTTAATTACTGTTTTACAGTAATATTTACTTTTACAATTATCAACCCCGATTGAAGGTAAATTAAATCTATTATTTTCTTCAGTATATTTTCTAAAAAACTCATCTTCTATATCTAAAAATGGACTATATAAGATATTATCTCCAGATACTTTACCTCGAGAGTCACCATCTAAAAAAGAAATCATATGTTTACTTTCACAAATAAAGTTTTCCCGCTTATTTCTTCTCATAAAATCTATAACATTTGAAGCACCACCTATATAAATAATCTTTACTGATTTATTTGTATCAATTTTAGAAATTAATCTTTTTAAATAAATTTCCAACATTATATCTTCTGTTAGAATATATTTATCATAATCTTTAAAACCAAAAAGCTCACCCACAATATAACTATATGAGACTTCTCTCATAATTAGCCTGGAATTAATATTCTCTAAATAAAATATAGACTCACCAACCTGTTGATATAACACTCTCATAATAGGAAGAGAATGTGTTGTAAATATTATTTTTTTCTTATATTTATCACACAAATTATTGAGGGCTTGTATTAATCTAACTTGAGCAGAGGCATCAAGAGAAATATCAATTTCATCTACAACAATTAATTTACAATCAGAAGTTACTGTCTTATATAAATTTATTACAAAGTACTCTCCAGAGCTAAAATAATCCTCTCTAATATATCTATATCCATCAAGAGGAAGAAAATAATACTTATTACCTCTTATAATTACCTCTTTGAGTGATGAGAATCTCTCTCCTATATAGATTTGGCTCAAAAAATAAATTATTTCTATATTTTTATTAAACTCTCCCTTAATATAACTCTCTCTTAATTCTTTATCAATATTACCTAAAACAGGAAAATTAGAGAAACGTTTTCCATAAGGAATAGGGAGTTCAACATTTAAAAAACTTTCATCAATAATATCTTTTGAATCAATTTCTCCGTTATTACAATAATAATGATAATTGTTTTTATTTATAGATATTGTTATATTAGTTTCTTTATTTATACTGAAAATTGAAGATGTCTTATTTAAGACACTTATATCTTTTAATAAGCATAATGATTTTACTATAGATGTTTTCCCTATTCCATTCCGGCCAGTTATACAAATTAAATTCCTATTGGAAAAATCGAAATCTAATAAAACATTATTAATGTGTTGTAATGATTTAATGTTTAGTGATATAAACATCACAAATCACCTTTATTTTTAATTAATTTATTAATTATTGAATTACCATATTTACGTCTTAGCTTATTTATATAAACTGGATCAACACCTAATGCATAAGATAATTTTCCAGCTAAAGAAAATATTGCACTCATTTCATCCATTTCTGAAAACTTGACAAATTTATCTTTATTATTAATAAGAAAAAATATTTTAACTTCTATCTCTTTTTTTAACTGACGACTTATCGAAAGAGTTCCTACAGGAGAAATGCTTATACCTAATATATTCCTTTCAAATTTTTTTGTTATTATTTTTGTTTTTTTATCATTTAAATGAAATACATTATCCTGATTATAATTCAATATATTATTAATCTCTTGGTTAATTGAATTCTTATCTAAATTATTTTTACCTGATAAAATAATATCATCCGCATATCTTGTATATATTAAATCGTTATTTTTAGCAAAACAATCTATTTTACAATCAATATCATACATAACAAAATTACTTATAGCTGGTGATGACGAAAAACCTATAGGTAGTTTTTTATCTATAGTAACTAACTCTAATATTCTAGATAAATGAACCATTACATCATTTGTATCTAAAAAAGAAATATCTTTTACTTTTTCTATTATTTTATTTTTTATTAAGTCATAGCCTATAGATGGAAAAAAATTTTCAATATCTGTTTTATATATATAATTATTAAACCTATGAGGAGAAATACAATCTACTACATTAACTCCTTTTCGATAAGAGTAAACTAAATCTTTTCTAAACTCTATATTTTCAAAAATAAATTTAGATAAAAATAGTTGAATTGTTTTTAATTCATCACTGATTGAATAACATTTTTTATTATTAAAATTAAATTCTTTAATATGATCATTTAAAGATAATGTATAAAATTGTTCGAAACTCTCTTTTCCATTAAAATAAAAATTAAAGACTTCCTCTAATTTCATATTCTTTCCCCCTATATATTAGAAAGGGTGAAGAATCTCTCTTCACCCTTTCTAATATATTTATACTGCCTTTAGGGACTCCCTTTATGACTGGAGATAACTCGCTAGTCAGGAGTATGGTTATATTATAGCCATTTCCAACATAAACGGCAAGTACATCCAACAAAAGCACTCATTAGAGTGCCCTTTCAATTATAATAAACAGCTTAATTATTTCTTTTTAATGGCATTAATAATATTAGTTGTGGAAATACCATCTTCAAAATTAAGTACTTTCACTTCACCACCCGCAGCCCACACCTCTTTACTGCCAGCAATGTCTTCGGGTTTATAATCGCCACCTTTTACTAAAATATCAGGCAATACTGATGCAATTAAACGCTGTGGGGTATCTTCTTCAAACGCGACAACCCAATCAACTGCCCCTAACGCGCCTAATACGGTCATTCGTTGCTCTAATGGGTTGACTGGGCGACTTTCACCTTTTAATCGTTTAGTTGATGCATCACTATTTACCGCAACAATCAGGCGATCACCCAATTTACGTGCATTAGCTAAATAACTAACATGCCCAGCATGAAGAATATCAAAACAACCATTTGTCATCACTATGCGCTCACCACGTTGACGCGCTAAAGCAACCGCTTGTTTGAGTTGTGACTCTTCCATAATACCAAAGCCGTTATCAGCACGCCCGCGAATAGCATTTTCAAGCTCAATAGGAGAAACCGTTGACGTTCCCAGTTTCCCCACAACCACACCAGCCGCAGCGTTGGCAAGAAAGCACGCTTCCGCTAATGGTTTGCCTGCAGCTAACGCAGTAGCAAGCACGCCGATAACCGTATCTCCAGCCCCTGTCACATCATAAACTTCTTGTGCTTGAGTGGGTAAATGCAATGGCGCTTCATTGGCTTGTAATAAACTCATGCCCCGCTCTGAACGAGTGATCAATAGTGCATCAAGTGCTAAATCTTTTACTAGTTGAGTGCCCTTTTCTACTAGCTCATCATCTGTATGACAAACGCCCACCACTTGCTCAAATTCTGACATATTCGGTGTTAATAGTGTGGCACCACGGTAGCGTTCAAAATCACTGCCTTTAGGATCGATTAGTACCGGCACACCTGCTTTTTTAGCTAATTGGATCATTTGCTGTACGTGAGAAAGTGCACCTTTAGCATAATCCGATAAAATTAAGGCACCAATTGAGGGTAATGCTTGTTGAATACGCTCATAAATTGGCTCTGGAGAGACATTGCTAAATCCCTCTTCAAAATCAAGGCGGATAAGTTGTTGGTTACGTGATAGGACACGTAATTTAGTAATAGTTGGATGTGTCGCAATAGAGACGAAATCACAACGCACATTAACCTGACTTAATGTATTGCTTAATGCTTTTGCCGCTTCATCGATGCCGGTTAACCCCACTAAACGAGAATTAGCCCCTAAAGAAGCAATATTCATTGCAACGTTAGCTGCACCACCCGGACGCTCTTCTATGGTATCTACTTTTACCACAGGCACTGGTGCTTCTGGTGAGATCCGACTTGTAGGACCATACCAATAACGGTCTAACATGACGTCACCGACAACCAGCACATTGGCTTTATTAAAATCCGGCAGCGTTACTTTCATCCCATACTCCACATTATTTTCAAAAATAAGCCGAAATAATACCATAACTTGTTACGCAAAAAGCGAAACTCATCAGAATAGTGTGAACAAAAAAGAGCGTTTATTCATCTAACCATTTTTGTTTACTACTCAATACCCATTGCCGTTCTGTTATAAAACAATCTTCATCAACAACCGCAGGTAATGTTTGTAATGCAAGATGATGAAGCTCATTACGTAAGGTGACATAAGCTTGAGTTAATAACTGAGCCTCTTGTTCACTCATCACTTGGTATTTTGCCATTAATTCCAAAATTCGCACATTATCAGACCAACGGGTCAAAGCCGGATATTGATGTGAAAAGCGCAATACCAAATATTGTGCGATAAACTCAATATCAGTGATCCCCCCTGATGAGGCCTTTAAATCAAATGTATTGCTTTGAGTGGGTGCCAAATGCTGTACCATTTTTTGGCGCATCTCACGCACTTCCTGCTGCAGTACAGTTGCGTTACGTGCTAAACATAATGTTTCATGGCGAGTACGTGCAAACATCTGCTGTAATTGGTCATCGCCATAAATCATTCTTGCACGAATTAATGCTTGATGCTCCCAAGTCCAAGCTTCATTTTTCTGATACTCATCAAAGGCTTGAATAGTACTTACCAACATACCTGATTCACCGGAAGGACGTAAGCGTGCATCTACTTCATATAACACGCCGGAAGAGGTTCTGGTGCTAAATAGATGAATAATACGCTGCGCTAAACGTAAATAGAATTGGCGAGCATCAATCTGTTTTGCCCCCGTTGTCAGAATATTCATTGGGCAATCTAATAAAAAAACCAAATCTAAATCAGAACTATACCCTAATTCCCAGCCCCCTAATTTGCCATACCCAACGACCGCAAAACCTAAACCGTCTCGTTGCGCTAAATGCGCAGGTTCCCCATAGCGTTTCACCATATAGGACCATGCTTGGTGAACAACGGCATGGATAATGGCTTCCGCTAAATAGGTTAGGTGATCGCTGACTTTCATCACCGGTAATACCCCTGCAATATCCTCTGCGGCAATACGCAATAGCTGGGCTTGTTTAAATTGGCGTAATGCTTCTAAACGTTGCTCTTCATCTTCTTCTGGCACACGCAATAAATATTGACGTAATTCGTCCTGATAGGCATTTAATGGTAATGGTTGATAGAGGGAATGAGGATCGAGTAATTCATCCAATAATAATGGATGTCGTGTTAATTGTTCAGCAATCATCGGTGATACAGCACATAAGCGCACTACGTGGGTTAATACCTCATCAGACTCTTGCATTAACTCTAGATAAGTGGTTCGACTTACAATGCCCAATAACAACGGGGTGATACGCTGTAAGATCACCAACGCTTGTGGTTGAAGACACACTTTAGCCAATAATTTAGGCATTAGCGCATCAAGCACGTCACGCCCTCTAGGCCCTATAGTACGTTTACTGATATCTTGGCGAAACAGTTGCAGTGTTTGACAAATAGCTTGCCTATCTTCTGCCGTTAGCCCTTGATGAAAAAGCGTTGCGCTATCAGGTAAACGCCCTAATAACCATAATCGCTTAAATTCGCTGACATCTTCTTCATCTTCATTTTCATCATCTTCGCCAATCAGTTGCGTAAAAATAACGGAAACAGCCTGCATTTTTTGGTTAATTTGTTGATAGAGCATTTGCCAATCGTCAAATCCCATCGCAAACGCCAGTCGTGCCTTATCTTCAAGATTGTCAGGTAACGTTTGTGTTTGTTGATCCGCAATAGATTGAAGAAGATTTTCTAATCGACGTAAGAAAAGATAGCTATCTGCTAACTGTGATGTTTCTTGTGCAGAGAGTAATTCCAATTTAGCAATGACATTAAGCACCGTTAATAGTGAATGACTTTGTAGCTCAGGCTCTCTACCGCCTCGAATTAATTGAAAAACCTGAGTAATAAATTCAATTTCACGTATCCCCCCCGCTCCAAGCTTTATATTATCAATCATCCCTCGACGACGTACTTCACGACTTATCATCGATTTCATATTACGAAGAGATTGGATCACACTAAAATCGATATAGCGACGATAAACGAAAGGGCGCAACATTTGGCGTAAGATTTGGCAATACTCTCTTTTTTCTGCCCCCAAAACACGCGCTTTTACCATTGCATAGCGCTCCCAATCACGTCCTTGCTCTTGATAATAATCTTCAAGCGCGGCAAAGCTCATCACTAAAGGGCCACTTTCGCCAAAAGGACGTAAACGCATATCTACACGATACACAAAACCATCCATTGTATGTTGATCTAACACTTTAATCAGTTTTTGCCCTAATCGGGTAAAAAACTGAGCATTATCTAATTCACGTCGCCCACCTTGAGTCACACCATTTTCAGGATAAGCAAAAATAAGATCGATATCAGAAGAGAAATTCAGTTCAAATCCACCTAACTTGCCCATTCCCAAAATAAGTAATGGCTGAGGTTTTCCCTCACTATCACAAGGCGTTCCCCATTGTTGGCAACATTGCTGATATAGCGTATCTTTGGCGACACTAATCAAGGTTTCCGCGAGTACACTCAATTGTTTGAGCGTACAGGGTGTATCACAGAGTTGGAAAAATTGTGACCAGGCAATACGCACTAATTGTTGATGACGGAACTGTCGTAAAATGACCATCAAGTCATCTTCATTATCAACATGAGTGAGTTGTTGCTTTAATTGAGATGAGTAATTTTGCCACTCATCACTAACAGGTGGTGTTTGTCTGATTTCCGTTAACCAGTGAGGATTGACACGTAAATGCTCGGTTGCAAAGGGGCTAAAGGCAAAAAATTGCTGCTCTCGCTCACTAAAAGGGGCAAGCTCGTTGAGCTTTGTAGAAAACGTGCATTGTGCTTTATCCCATAATTGTTGAAACACACTGTTAGCAGACATAATAAACTCTCAATTGTCAGAAAATTAAGCGATAGCCAGCAACCACGCCATTGCAGATAATTTAAAATTCAGCCATAACACATGATAATAATCCGTTGCGCGGGTAAAGGATAACAACGAAAGATTATCGAGTGCTTGCTGCATTGATTCAGGTAACTGAGGCTGCTTTTTACACCAATCAGAAAACAGTGCTAACATAGCGGGCATAGTGAGTGTTGGTGGCGTCGGATTAGCAAAAATAGCTTCTTCTAACGCTTGAATAGCCGCTAACCACTTAGTCAGTTGTTCCGCTATTGTGTCATTAGGTGCAAGATTGACCACACTTAACGATAATGCGGGCTTATCTTTAGCAAGATAATAACCACGGGCAGCTTTACTGCGTGAAGCAAGTCGTAATCCCCCTTGTTCACCTAAAAAAGTCGCCAAAGCAATCACATCCGCCACTTGGCCTTTTTTTAGCTCCAGTTCAAACTCTTCAATAGGTAATTCATATTGCGCTGTACGAATAGTGCCTTTATCTAGCACCACTTCAATTTGACTCTCTAAATAATCCACCAGCCAAATTTCACGATGAAAATCGGTATGAAAAAGAACCTTTAATTGTGCTTGTAATGCCGTTAAATCGGTCTTATCCGGCCAAATTTCTGCTGGGAAACGGGTTAAATCGAGGGTTGGCTCATTTAATGTCACATTATATTCTGGGCGTTGATGTAACCCCGCAACCACTTTACCCGCTGTTTTAATTGTCATTTCATAATGAGAGTCAATGCCACGGATACGTAGCCCCATGTCCCAATTACGCATCTGATTATCGGAGGTTTCAAAGTAAAGATTAGTCAATTTATGCGGTGGTGTATGCTGGTATGGCAAAGTCAGAATGCGCTGAATAATCTGAGGAATAGCGGCAGGTATCGCACTAAGTTTGAGTTCGGTTTCTAATTGGCTCATTCTATTTCCCTTAAGTAAATCAATCGATTAGTAAAATATTTAACGCATTGTTATTTCGCAAATGGTAGTCTATTCACAATAATGAATAAAAGGCAGATTACCCTTATATTCTATCAGTTAAGACTGTTCTCATTCTGGTTTACTATTTGCTTACGCAAACTTTACTCTTTAGTATCAGTAAAAATATTCTCTTGTATAGATAAAAAAGTTGAAAACATAATGCGAAAATTACCTTTACTTTTTCTTTCCTTACTTGGCTTAGGCGTTTCTCTGAGCTCACACGCAGAAACTCGTTATGTTTCCGATGAATTATCCACCTATGTTCACAGTGGCCCTGGTAATCAATACCGTATTGTTGGCTCATTAAGTTCAGGGGCAACAGTTACGGTACTTTCTCGTAATGCCGCTACAGGTTATGTGCAAATCAAAGACGATAAAGATCGGACAGTTTGGTTACCAGAAAATCAATTAAGTACACAACCGAGTATGCGCACTCGCATTCCGGCTATGGAAAAAGAGATCCAAACCCTACGCGATAAATTAGCGAATATCGACCAAAGCTGGAACCAGCGCACAATTGACATGCAAAATAAAGTGTCAAACAGCGATGAAATTATCAATGGTTTGAAAAAAGAAAATGAGCAGATGAGAACAAAATTAGCGGTTGCTGAGAAAAAACTCGATTTTGCTAATCAACAATTAGATGATAGGCAGCGTGATATCATCTTACAGTGGTTTATGTATGGTGGTGGTGTTGCCGGTGCTGGTCTTATTTTGGGTTTAATATTGCCACATATTATTCCTCGTCGCCGTAAGCGTAATGACCGTTGGATGAATTAATCACAGGCAATTAAGGATCAAGATCCCGTGAAAATCTATCTTGTTGGTGGTGCTGTGCGCGACCAACTATTAAATTTACCGGTAAAAGACAGAGATTGGGTAGTGGTTGGCGCAACACCAGAGACACTATTACAACAAGGCTACCAACAAGTGGGTAAAGATTTTCCGGTCTTTCTTCACCCTGATACTCACGAGGAGTACGCTTTAGCGCGTACCGAACGAAAATCAGGCTCAGGTTACACGGGATTTACCTGCTATGCAGCCCCTGATGTGACCTTAGAAGATGATTTGCAACGGCGTGATTTAACCATTAACGCCATTGCTTACTCTGCTAAAGGTGAATATATCGATCCCTATCATGGCATTGATGATATTCATGCCAAATTACTGCGCCATGTTTCTGATGCATTTAGTGAAGATCCATTAAGGGTACTACGTGTCGCTCGTTTTGCGGCTCGTTTTGCCCCTTTAGGTTTTACAATAGCGCCGGAGACGATGTCATTGATGCAAGAGATGACAAACAGCGGTGAATTAAATGCCCTCACGGCTGAACGAGTGTGGAAAGAAACGGAAAAAGCACTTCACAGCCAAGCCCCACAAGTCTATTTTGAGATCTTACATCAATGTGGCGCTCTAAAAATACTTTTCCCTGAAATTAATGCACTCTTTGGCGTTCCTGCCCCTAAAAAGTGGCATCCTGAGATTGATACGGGTATCCATACCATGATGGTATTAGCCATGGCCAGCCGGTTGACTGACGATATCGCGGTACGTTTTAGCGCACTTTGTCATGATCTCGGTAAAGGTGTTACCCCGGTAGAAAATTGGCCTCACCATCACGGACATGGCCCTGCGGGTGTTCCTTTAGTTGAGGCTCTGTGCCAACGTTATCGTATTCCTAACCAGATACGTGATCTCGCCAAACTGGCAGCCAAATATCACGATCATCTCCACCGCATAGAAAGAATGCGCCCCTCAAAAATAATTCGACTTTTCGATGCGATTGATGCTTGGCGCAAACCAGAACGCATCGATCAACTCGCTATAATTAGCGAGGCCGATGCAAGGGGACGCCAAGGATCAGAAAATTTGTCTTATCCCCAAGGAATATTTTTTCGTCAAGCCTTTAAGATTGCCAATCAAGTTGATGTTAAATCAATTGTCAGTCGTGGTTTAAAAGGCAATGCCATACGAGAAGCATTAACTAAACAAAGAGAAGTCGCGATAATAGAATGGAAATCGCGACTTTAACTATTGTGTGTGGCAATATTAAGCGTAACGCTCAATAATCACCCCGACGTTGGCGGCTTGTGCTATCGCCCCTGGTTTAGCTAATTTTATTTTGACACGTGGTACAGAAAACTGAGTTATCAGTAGCTGTGCCACTTCTTCAGCAACACGCTCGACTAATTCAAAACGTCGCTTTTCCACATACTCTATTATGGCGTGACTGACACTGGCATAATCTAAACAGTGAGCAACATCATCGGTTTGGGATGCGCGTTTATTATCCCACTCCATTTCGATATCGAACACTAACTTTTGCTTAATGGTTTTTTCCCAATCATAAACACCGATTGTGGTTATTACTGATAATTGTTCAATAAATACGATATCCATCACGTCATCTCTTATTTTTTCTGCTCATCGGATACCACTTCCGATGAAATATGCGTATTATCCATACATGTCTAACGAACGTTCATCAACATTGGAGAATACAAATGAGTGCTAACGCACTTGGAATGATCATCTTCGCCTATTTGTGCGGCTCAATCTCCAGCGCGATTTTGATTTGCCGACTGGCAAGACTCCCTGATCCAAGAAAATTTGGCTCTGGTAATCCTGGCGCCACCAATGTGCTACGTATTGGTGGTAAACTTGCAGCGGCATCTGTGCTTATCTGTGACGTCCTAAAAGGGATGATCCCCGTTTGGCTCGCCTATTACCTAAATGTGCCTCCCTTTTATCTCGGTATTGTCGCAATAGCGGCTTGTCTAGGCCATATTTACCCTGTTTTTTTCCACTTTAAAGGCGGAAAAGGGGTTGCTACTGCATTTGGCTCTATCGCTGCTATTGGTTGGGATCTTAGCGGACTGATTGCGGGAACATGGCTACTAACTGTTTTACTCAGTGGCTATTCCTCACTGGGTGCTATTATCAGTGCATTGCTTGCCCCATTTTATGTCTGGTGGTTTAAACCCGAATTCACTTATCCCGTTGCACTATTATCATGCTTAGTACTTTACCGTCATCATGACAATATTCAACGTTTATGGCGAGGACAAGAGAGTCGCATTTGGCATAAGCTGAAAAAAAAGACAGAGAAAACAGATAAAGAGATAATCCAAGAAGCCAAAGAGCAAGAAAAAGAAGATTAACGCTTATCCTTATTAAAAAAAGGTCATTTATTAACTAAGTGACCTTTTTATTTAATAATTAAATTCTATTATAAAATATAAATAAATTAAAAATAATCACACATAAAAAAAAACACCCTTTTTATATTCGAAAAATAAAAATAATAAATAACATTATTAATAATACCCTTCTATATTTAGATTAAATATATCAACATTGGTTTTATTTATTACAAAAAAACATTAAAAATAAAAATCTTAAATAAGATAAACTTATATAAAAAATCAAATTTAACGAAATAAATAGCTTGAAAAAAAACCAACTTACATCTATTAATTAATAACTATAAAAAAATAATCATTTAACTCTGTGAAACATTGGAGTTCACCATGCTACAAAAAATATCTGCCAATAAAATTGCATTAATAAAAAGAATGCAACTTAGTACTCCTACATTAGTCGATATTCTCGATAGTTTAGGAAAAACCATTGTATTAAATAGTCAATTAAAAAGTATTAACCTAGAAAACTTTTATTCTGTTGGACAAGCTTATACTGTGCAATGGAAATTAATTAGAAAACAAAAATCTATTTTAAATAAACAACCTTCTACGTGGGAACAAGTTAGTTCTTTTTTAGTCCCTGAAATAACAGATGCAAAAGGATTATTCTATATAGCCGGAGGACATGAACTAATAACCGAAGCAGCACTTGCAGGTGGCATGAGTTGTACTTATTTTGAAAAATTAGGCTTTGAAGGAGTTATTTTAGGGGGAGCGGTACGAGACAAGAAAGATCTCACCAATCTAACCATTCCAGTCATTGCCACCAATCTTACTCCTACAGATACACAAGGCGCTTATTTTGTCAGTGAGACTGGCACTCAATGCACCATTGAGCATGCCACAATCTGTAGTGGTGATTTAGTGATATCCGACCCTAATGGCACCGTGATTATCCCTTTTTCACTCGTCGATAATGTTCTAGAAGAAGCGATTAAGATAGATAGCATTGAAAATAACATGCTAGAAAAAATCAAACATGGACAACGTTTACCAGAACTTATCAATATAACGGGACGTATATAATAAATAAAGGTGACTGACCATGATAAATATTCATACATTGGGTCCTGCAGGAACAAACTGTGAGAAAGCCGCTTATTATTGGCTAAATAAAAATAATCAACAAGGAAATATTATTCTTCACCCTACATTAGAAACCGCAGTAAAAGAAATGGAGGTAAGCCAAAATAGTATTCTATTAGGTTGTATTGTTTATCCTTTTTTACACAATATTGTTTTTAATAATCTATCTTTTATCAAATTAACAGATTGTTTTGTTATGGATACCCATAACATGCTATTTGCTAGCCGATTTAATAATATTAAGGAGATAAAAAAGTTAGGTTCTCATCCCGCACCACAAGATCTATTTAGAAAAATAACAGAACTCGATAATATTGAAAGAGTTCTTTTTAATTCAAATAGTGAAGCAGCACTTCAATGTGGTTTAGGGCGAGTAGATGGCTGCATTACCACACTTAGTGCAGCTAAAAAATATCATTTAAATATTTTATATGATTTTGGCCCTGTCCCTATGGGATTTTCTATTCATTCAAAATTAAATTAAGTAATTAATTACATCACAACAGTCAAAACGTTAATTATCTAGTCACTTGGTTAATAAAAAGGAAAAAACTATGAGCTTATATTTATCTAGTGAAATGATCTCTTATGATATGGATCTAAATAGAAACGAAGGTGAAGAAAGTAAAATTCAAGCTAAATTTATTCATGGCTCTAATTTTACAATGGCATTTTGGACATTTAAAACTAATGCCATTATTCCTGAACATAAACATGAACATGAAACTGCCACATCTATACTAAAAGGCTCTTTGAAACTGACGGTAAATAACCGCATTGTTTATTTACATGCTGGCGACTCTTTTATTATTCCCTCATGGGCCGTTCATCACGCAATTGCTTTAGAGCCTTCTGAGGTTATTGATGTCTATACCCCCGTTAGAGAAGACTATGTGGCAAGGCAAAATGGCGTCATTAAAACCTATTTAGAAACATCTCAACCCCAAGGATAACAAAAAGCGAGGATCACCTCGCTTTTTCTATTCTTACTATAATCGCAGGAGCACTTTCTATGTTTAGCACCTATAATATTGATGTTTTAACAGAACAAAATCATCAATATTTACCAATAGAAAACACCCTATCATTACAGAATATATTTTCCATCTCTTGGCACCCATCATTATGGAAATCTTTACCCGCCAAGCAACTCCCTGAATACCCAGATATACATGCCTTAAATTATTGCAAAGAAAAGCTTAAGCATTATCCCCCGCTAATTTTAGCTTCCGAAATCAGAGCATTTAAAAATTTATTAAAACTTGTTGCAAATGGTGAAGCTTTTCTTCTGCAAGGAGGAGACTGTGCAGAATCTTTTGATGATTGCCAAGCCACTATTATCCGTGATTTAACATTCACTTTATCGCAAATGTCCGCATTAATTGAACAATCAACGGGATTGCCGGTGATTAAATTAGGTCGTATGGCTGGACAATACGCTAAACCTCGTAGCCAAGCATTTGAAACACAAAATGGCTTAACTTTACCCAGCTATCGAGGAGAAATTATTAATGGTCTTGATTTTTCAGTTAAAAGTAGAGAGCCAGATCCGATTAGAATGATAACTGCCTATCATCACTCAGCAGCGACCTTAAATCTGTTACGTGCGATGAATTATACACAATATACCAAGCAACAATGGGCCTTGGATATTAACGCTCATCCTGGCTCTACAGAGCCTGAGCATTATTTCCATTTGCTAGAACAACTCTATCATTCACAACACCATATTATTAATAAACAGCCCGATACCTCTTCTTATTATGTTAGTCATGAAGCTTTGTTACTGCATTATGAGGAATCGATGACTCGTCAAGATTCCATTGACAACAAATGGTATAACTGTTCAGCACATATGGTTTGGGTAGGAGAACGAACAACCGATATTGATCATGCCCATATCGAGTACCTACGAGGTATTGAAAACCCTATCGGTATAAAATGCAGCACCAGAATGTCAGGAGAAAAACTGATTAAGCTAATAGATACTCTTAACCCGAGCAATGAAGTTGGAAAAATTATCTTAATCATTCGCGTGGGTAAAGATGCTATTCATGCATATCTTCCGGAATTAGTAAGAACGGTAAAAGAACATCAACGAGCGGTTATTTGGCAAATAGATCCAATGCATGGCAATACACAATCAGCAAATGACAGTATGAAAACCCGACATTTCAATGATATTGCCGAAGAAACTCGTGCTTTTATTCATATTTTACATGAGATGGGCATACAGGCTGGGGGGATACATTTAGAAATGACCGGACAAGAAGTCACTGAATGTACTGGAGGATTACAACAAATTCGATACACTGACCTAAGTCATGGTTATCAAACTTTATGTGACCCTCGTCTTAACCGGACATAATCATTAGAGTTAGCCTTCTTGGTTGGACGGCATTGGCATAATTCACTTTAATTGTAACCAAATATAAGTGCTTAGTACTTAAGCCAAGCACTTATCATTTCCAACACTGCCAATGGCTAATCATTCATCCGCTAAAGCAGGTAATTCAGCTAAAGGCCAACGCGGTCTCACTGTCACCCCTAAAGGCCCCTCGGTACCACCTTTAAAACGGATCATCCCCGCCAAAGCAATCATGGCACCATTATCGGTACATAACTCAGGGCGAGCATAAAACACTTCCCCTCCGAGTTGTTCCATTATCATTGCCATTTTGGCGCGTAAAGTACGGTTAGCACTTACACCCCCCGCCATCACTAAGCGTTTAAAGCCTGTTTGCTCTAATGCTCGACGACATTTTATTGCCAGAGTATCTACTACAGCATCTTCAAAAGCACGCGCAATATCTGCTCGAGTTTGCTCTGAATCATCGTTTTGACGAATGGTATTAGCGGCAAAGGTTTTTAAACCAGAGAAACTAAAGTCGAGTCCGGGTCTGTCTGTCATAGGGCGAGGAAAAACAAAACGTCCTTCTACACCTTGTTGTGCCATTTTTGATAAAACAGGGCCGCCGGGATAATCAAGCCCCAATAGCTTGGCTGTTTTATCAAATGCTTCACCGGCAGCATCATCAATAGACTCACCTAACAGGGTATATTCCCCAATCCCTGTTACACTAATTAATTGTGTATGCCCCCCCGAGACAAGTAACGCCACGAAAGGAAAATCTGGCGTTTTCTCTTCAAGCATCGGTGCTAATAAATGCCCTTCCATATGGTGAACTGGAATAGCAGGCACATCCCATGCAAACGCCAGAGAACGACCAATAGTCGCCCCCACCAGCAATGCCCCTACCAGCCCTGGTCCTGCAGTATAAGCGACCGCATCAATATCTTTTGCAGTTAAATTTGCTTCTTTAAGGGCGGCTTGGATCAGTGGCACTGTTTTGCGGATATGATCTCGTGAAGCAAGCTCGGGAACAACACCACCATAGTCGGCGTGCAGTTTTATTTGGCTATAGAGTTGATTCGCTAACAGACCGGCTTTATCATCGTAAATTGCGATACCGGTTTCATCGCAAGATGTTTCAATACCTAAAACTCGCATGACGCTTCCAAATTCTTCCTCGCGCAATGGCGTAATGGATCGATTGTAGCATTATTTCGCTAATTTAATACGCCTTCGCCACAACTTTTACATACCAGTATGTGACAAATTTCTTTTTCTGGTCTATAATTATCCACCTATTTTACATGATTTAAATGTGTGGTTAGCAACTATCACGTTGTGTTTTGAATAAATTAAGACACAAAAGTGAGAGTTTGCGTTTCAATTTTGTGCATCTCTTTACAAAGTGCCCTGCTTTGAAGTAAAATTCCGCACCATTTTAAATGTCGGCTGGCTAAAATCATGCCAGCACAAACCGATTTCTATTGAGGTGAGAGGCACATGCCGGTAATCAAAGTACGTGAAAACGAGCCATTTGACGTTGCTCTTCGTCGTTTCAAACGCTCTTGCGAAAAAGCAGGCGTATTAGCAGAAGTTCGTCGTCGTGAATTTTATGAAAAACCAACGACTGAGCGTAAACGCGCTAAAGCATCAGCAGTAAAACGTCACGCTAAAAAATTAGCTCGCGAAAACGCACGTCGTACTCGTCTGTACTAATATTTTGCGGCTGATACCGCAATTTATGCAGACACTGTAGTCGCAGTTAAAAGGCCGTGCTTTCTTATGAGAGCGCGGCTTATTCTCGTTCAACAACAGGCGTAAAAGGGCTTATGGCTGGACGAATTCCACGTTCATTTATCAATGATTTATTAGCACGAACCGATATCATCGATCTTATCGACGCTCGTGTGCCGCTTAAAAAACAAGGCAAAAATCATTCAGCGTGTTGTCCGTTTCATAATGAAAAAACGCCCTCTTTTACAGTAAATAGCGACAAACAGTTTTATCACTGTTTTGGTTGCGGTGCGCATGGCAATGCTATTGATTTTTTGATGAACTACGACAGGCTTGATTTTGTCGAAACCATTGAAGAGTTAGCAGCAATGCATGGGTTAGAAGTTCCTTATGAATCAGGAACTGGCAGTAGCCCGATTGAGCGACATATAAGACAAAATCTCTATCAAGTGATGGAGAAATTGAATCAGTATTACAAAAGCACCCTCAATACCCCTGACGCTCAGGAAGCAAGAAATTATCTTGCGCATCGCGGGCTAAGTGAAGAGGTTATTACCCGCTTTTCTATCGGCTTTGTACCTACGGGTTGGGACAATATCCTAAAACGTTTTGGGCAAAATCCCGATAATCAAGCCCTGTTACTTGAAGCAGGAATGGTAATAACAAACGATAAAGGTCGCACTTATGACCGTTTTCGTCAGCGCGTTATGTTTCCGATTAGAGACAGACGAGGTCGTGTTATTGCATTTGGTGGACGTGTATTAGGTGATGATTTACCCAAATACTTAAACTCCCCAGAAACAGAGATTTTCCATAAAGGCCGCCAACTTTACGGGCTTTATGAAGCACAACAGACGCACCCTAACCCGGCTAAGTTATTAGTGGTTGAAGGTTATATGGATGTTGTGGCATTAGCGCAGTTTGGTATTGATTATGCTGTCGCCTCGTTGGGTACATCAACAACCGCAGAACATATCCAGTTGCTGTTTAGAACTACGGATAACGTTATTTGCTGCTATGATGGTGATAGAGCAGGACGAGATGCCGCATGGCGAGCATTAGAAACTGCACTGCCTTTTTTAAACGATGGCCGTTCTTTACGTTTTATGTTTTTACCTGAAGGCGATGATCCTGATTCACTGGTTCGCCGCGAAGGGAAAGAGGCATTTGAAAAACGAATGGAACAAGCACACTCTTTATCTGAGTTTTTATTTGATTCGCTGGTTCCACAAGTGGATTTGAGCACCCAAGAAGGCAATGGCAAACTCTATAGTTTAGCGCGCCCATTAATTGATCAGATCCCAAGTGAGACTTTACGTCTATATTTATTAAGAGAGCTTGGAAATTTAACGGGAAATCCCGATATTGAGCAGATGGATCGTTTATTTGGTAGAAACTCGCTACATCACGAAACATCGTATCAACCGACAAAACTACGTACTACACCAATGCGTATTTTAATTGCCTTGTTGATACAAAATCCCGAGTTTTGCCAATTAGTGCCACCGCTTGAGGGGCTAAATACAGAAAAAATAGCGGGTTTATCGCTTTTTATTGAATTAGTTTCTCTTTGCCAAGCGCAGCCAGGCTTGAATACAGGTCAGATTATCGAACTCTATCGAGAGAATAAATTCGGTAAACAACTTGAAAAACTGGCGATGTGGAACGATATAGATATAGATGAGATAGCTGAAAAAACATTTACAGATACGTTAGATCATCTCTTTTTAACCGCAATGGATGAACGTTTAAACGCCCTCATTGCCAAAGAGAGAACTGAAGGTCTAACACAAAATGAACGCGAAGAAGTCCAATTGATAATACAGGCTCGCGTTAAAAAGTAAAACCTAAATTAAGATTAAAAACACGGCTTAATTGCCGCTATCGGTAGGTATAAAAAATAACCTACATTTGCTACGCTGAGGGGATCGTAGCAATCGACAATGAAAATGCCCCTCCGTAGTTATTGTTGGCTGAACCGTTTATCGCCGACCGACACCAACCCAAATTACTTTGAAGTGTGGATACCGTCTTATGGAGCAAAACCCGCAGTCACAGCTGAAGCTACTTGTTACGAAAGGTAAGGAGCAAGGCTACCTGACCTATGCTGAGGTCAATGACCATCTGCCGGAAGATATCGTCGATTCAGATCAAATCGAAGACATCATCCAGATGATTAACGACATGGGCATTCAGGTCATGGAAGAAGCACCTGATGCCGATGATCTGATGTTGGCAGAAAATTCAAATGACACTGATGATGATGCTGTCGAAGCCGCTGCTCAGGTACTTTCTAGTGTAGAATCTGAAATTGGCCGTACAACCGATCCTGTGCGTATGTATATGCGCGAAATGGGAACCGTTGAACTGCTCACCCGGGAAGGTGAAATTGATATCGCAAAACGCATTGAAGATGGTATTAACCAAGTTCAATGCTCAGTTGCTGAATATCCTGAAGCAATCACTTATCTTCTTGAACAATATGATCGTGTTGAAGCCGGTGAAGCGCGTCTTTCTGATTTAATTACTGCCTTTATTGACCCTAATGCCGAAGAAGTGGCAGAAAGTGATGATGTCAATTTAGGCAAAGACGACGATGAAATCGACAACAGCGCCGATGACGAAGATGAAGACGAAGATGAAGATAGCGACACAGACAGTGATAGCGATGATGATAACAGCATCGATCCTGAACTTGCTCGCCAAAAATTCACCGAGCTTCGTGAACAGTACGAAAAAACGCGTCAATCTATTAAGGCCAAAGGTCGTAATCATAAAGATACCGAACTGGAAATTTTACAGTTATCAGAAATTTTCAAACAGTTCCGCTTAGTGCCAAAACAGTTTGATTATCTGGTTAACAACATGCGTGAAATGATGGACAGAGTCCATGCTCAAGAGCGTCACATCATGCGTCTTTGTGTTGATCAGGTCAAAATGCCTAAGAAAAACTTCATTACTCTGTTTACAGGAAATGAAACTAATGACACATGGTTTACTGCCGCTCGTGCGATGAATAAACCTTGGTCTGAAAAACTGGCAGGTATTGAAGAAGAAGTACAACGTAGCTTACAAAAGTTACAACAAATTGAAGTTGAAACAGGACTGACAATCGAACAGGTTAAAGATATTAACCGTCGTATGTCTATCGGTGAAGCAAAAGCACGCCGTGCGAAAAAAGAGATGGTCGAAGCGAACTTACGTTTAGTTATCTCTATCGCGAAAAAATATACCAACCGTGGCCTACAGTTCCTTGACCTGATCCAGGAAGGGAATATTGGTCTAATGAAAGCGGTTGATAAATTTGAATATCGTCGTGGTTATAAGTTCTCAACTTATGCAACATGGTGGATCCGTCAGGCTATTACTCGTTCAATCGCCGATCAGGCACGTACCATTCGTATTCCGGTACATATGATTGAAACGATTAATAAGCTAAACCGTATCTCGCGCCAAATGTTGCAAGAGATGGGACGTGAGCCTTCACCAGAAGAGCTTGCAGAACGTATGCTGATGCCTGAAGATAAAATCCGTAAGGTACTAAAAATCGCTAAAGAGCCTATCTCCATGGAAACCCCAATTGGTGACGATGAAGATTCACATTTAGGTGATTTTATCGAGGATACTACCCTCGAATTACCTCTGGATTCAGCAACATCAGAAAGCTTACGTTCAGCGACACACGAAGTATTAGGTGGTTTAACACTGCGTGAAGCTAAAGTCCTGCGTATGCGCTTTGGTATCGATATGAATACCGACCATACATTGGAAGAAGTGGGTAAACAATTTGATGTTACCCGTGAACGTATCCGTCAGATTGAAGCAAAAGCGTTGCGTAAATTACGCCACCCAAGCCGTTCTGAAGTGCTACGTAGCTTCCTTGATGAATAATCAATCTCTTTGATTTTGGTAGTAATACAAACGCCTGTGACTCACAGGCGTTTTTTATTATCTGGTCTAAACCATATCTGTTCTCAGCGCTGATAATTTACTTTTATCATTCCTATTCTCTTTTTGGTCTATCTTAAGTAACCGCTATCGTCTTCGCTAAAAATTTGCTGATTTTTTCTACCTCTATTTACAAAAAATCACCCTTTTATTTTTACCCTTGTCGATTTTTTACTCATCAAGTCTTTCTTTTTAGACTATCTTATTGAAATAAAAGATTATTATTTAATTTATTTTTTCTGCTCTATATTGAACACAAATTGCGCATACAGTCACACAAAGGCTAGACCTCGCCTCAAATGGCACGTATAATCTCACACCATTAAGGCCCCTTAGCTCAGTTGGTTAGAGCAGTCGACTCATAATCGATTGGTCACTGGTTCAAGTCCAGTAGGGGCCACCAAATTTTAGCTGTTAAATCAGCATATTAAGCCACTTCTTAGTAAGTGGCTTTTTTGTATCTAAGGGTTACTGCCCCCTTTTTGTCCCCTGAGATTTTTTTACTGCCCTAATTTTTTTCATGACATGTTACGACAACTTTTATTTTCTCAAAGTATGTCATGCTAATTTTCCCCAATATATTTGTAATTCATTTCAGTTTCAAAAATCTCTATAGCCACCAGCTTAACGGACAGTTCGCCAGCACGCGGAAGCGCATCACAAAACCGACCATGTAGTTTGGTGTATTTGTGACAAACTGTGCTCAGCATATACAGATCCCCCTCCTTACTACTGACGAAATTTGATGGAGATGTAGGTAAATCGTTCCAATATAAAAACCAGATTTTTGTTTTTTTAACTACATAAAAAATATAATTAATTTAAGGTAAGTATTATATTATTATAAAAAATTGTAATTATTATTTTATAAGGGTCGGTATGTATTTTTTTCTTGGTTTTTTGTTATTTCTAATTGTTTTGATGGTTATTTGCAGGATTAGAGTTTTATGGTTGGCAAGAAAAAATACAATAACTGAAAAGAATTTTAAAACCTTCAAAGAGTATAACAATATTGAAGATTATGAAAAAGAAGCAAAGCAAGCTGTTTATGCTGCAACAATAAGCAAAACTCTTTTTGAAAAATGCCAATGTCTCATAACCTTAAGAACAATGCTTGAATCCCTACACACTGATTATGAAAAATATGAAAAAGTAAATCCGTTATTAATGGAGCTATTACGCAAAAAATTTACTTTTACATACTCCGCTTTCATTACTATCTATCCAGAACCCATCGAAGAAAGCGGGCTAGAACGATTTAGTTTAATTAATACAAAAAAATACTGTCCAGAACATGTATGGAAACATATTCTCAAATCCGCTATTTATACCAATGAAGAATTGGATGACTATTTTGGGTCGCAGGAATTACTCCCACTGGAGCGGATGTGTACAGATATGGATTTATATAACGAGTTTAAAGGCACGGTTTTATTTGATGAAGTGATCGGGTGCTATGTTAATGAAGAAAACGAAGGATCTCAAATTTTTGATAATGAGGTTTATTCTGTTACCGAAGAACAGTTACGCCAGTGGCTAGATGAAGAGCTTGCATTTCTGAGTTATGTCACTGAAGGTCTTTTGAATATTTGTATTGAATACATAAGAAAAGAGAATGGAATTATAAGGGTTTGAAGTGATGGACAAAAACAAACTTAAAAATCTTAAGTTTTTTTTGAAAATACCCCATTGGTTCAGCATTTGAATTATTCCCTTTCTGAAGATGAGGAAAGAAATTAAGTGTATTATGAAAGTCTGAACTTTCGGACTGGGCTATATCAACTATATTGTTGATATAACAACCTTAATCTTTCAATAGAATTAATTAGATTATTATTTATTTTATTGCGATAATAACTTAACAAACTTTCTTTTTATATCACTATTATTATGGTCATACGTCCTAATCAACACTGGTTTTTTCGGTTATTTGATTGGCACGGTTCAGTGCTATCAAAAATAATCTTTCGCTTATGTCTTAATATTGCAATGTCTATTATCGCTATTTTGGTTTATCAATGGTATGAGTTATTAGGTATTCATTTAACTGTTGCCCCATTTAGTTTATTAGGTATTGCTATCGCAATATTTCTTGGTTTTAGAAATAATGCAAGTTATAGCCGACTTGTGGAGGCAAGGACATTATGGGGAAATATGTTAATTACCCATCGCAACATATTAAGAAATATAAAAGCCTTATTACCGGAAGATAAACAATTTAATCGTGACTTTTCTAATCTACTTATTGCTTTTAGTTGGAGTCTAAAACATGAGCTAAGAAAAACAAACCCAATGGTCGATCTCTATCGCCTCTTACCCCGACCTTTATTTGATGAGATAATGAATAGCCCTTACCCCACTAATCGGATTTTATTGCATATTGGCCTAAAAATTGGCGAATTGCGAGATAACAAAGTAATAAGTGATGTTATCTTTCAATCAATTAATAAAGATATTAATAACTTATCTGATGTATTGGGTGGCTGTGAACGTATTTCAAATACTCCTGTACCTTTTGCCTATACGCTCATATTGCAACGTACGGTATATCTATTCTGTGCTCTGCTACCTTTTGCATTGGTTGCCGATCTCCACTATATGACGCCATTTGTTTCCGTATTTATCTCTTATACTTTTTTATCTTGGGACTCATTAGCTGAAGAGTTAGAAGATCCATTCGGTGTTTCTGCCAATGACTTACCATTAAATGCAATATGTAACACCATAGAAAGGAATTTATTAGAGATGCAAGATATCACCCCACTCCCCATCAAAGTTAAACCCGACCAATATTATAATTTATTGTAATTAATAAAATAAAAACAAATAAAAAAGGCAGTGTTAATTAATAACACTGCCTTTTTTATTAACAATACATTTTTTATGTTATTAATGCGTTCTCATTCCTGCGCTGTACATTAATAATTTAAATAATGAGGCGATAATTGCAAGACTTAATACACTTAAAGACCAAATAATTATCATCCATCCGATTTGTTGATACCAACGAGCTTTATTTTTCGTTGGTTTTATTGTTAAAAAATGACTAATGATAACTTTCATTGGCATTTACCTTTCCACGAAATACATAATAACTCCAACTGGTATAGGCTAATATCACAGGAATAATTATAACCGCCCCAACTAACATAAATTTCTGACTTAAAACAGGAGCTGCCGCCTGCCAAATCGAAATAGAAGGTGGAATAATATAAGGAAAGATACTGATCCCTAATCCTGCAAAACCAATAAGTACCAATAAAAGTGATAATAGAAAAGGCTGATAATGACCATAGTTATAGGCACTACGAACAATGCCCCAAGCACAAGCCAATACGAGCAACGGAACAGGTAATAAAAAGTATAAATTAGGTAAACTAAACCAGCGTTGTGCAATATCTGCATGTGTAAGTGGTGTCCATAAGCTTACTATTGCAATCACCACCAGCAATGTAATAGCCAGATACACCGTTATAGTGCACATTTTACGATGCAGTTGATGCTCTGTTTTCATAATCAACCATGAACTGCCTAACAATGCATAAGTGACTAACAAAGCAAAACCACAGAAAATAGGGAATGGTGTTAACCAATCCAATGCCGAGCCACTGAAATGACGCTCTGTCACATTAAAACCATTAATAACTGCACCTACTGTGATCCCTTGGCAAAAAGTAGCAAGAAAAGAGCCACCAATAAAAGCTGAATCCCAAAATAGGCGATGTTTAGGAAGTGCATTAACGCGAAATTCAAATGCCACACCACGGAAAATAAGCCCAATAAGCATCAATGTCAGTGGTATTGTTAACGCATCAATAATAACTGCATAGGCAAGAGGAAAAGCACCATAGAGCGCAGCCCCTCCTAATACTAACCATGTTTCATTGCCGTCCCAAACTGGTGCCACACTATTAATCATGGTATCTCTTTGTATTTTATCTCGGGTAAAAGGCAAAATAATGCCAATCCCCAGATCAAATCCATCTGCAATAATATACATAAGTGTGGCAAAAATAATGATCGCAAACCAAATCATCGAAAAATCAATATTCATTATTTTTCACCCTGTGTTAATTGGTCGGATTTAAGCACTACAGGGCCTTTCTTCATCAGATGCACCATATAAAAATACCCGATGCCAAATACTGAAAAATAAACCAAAATAAAGGCCAATAAGCTCAAACTCATTTGAATATCACCATGAGCAGAAACGGCATCTTTGGTACGTTGTAGACCATAAACAACCCAAGGCTGACGGCCAATTTCTGTGGTAAACCACCCCGCAAGGATCGCAATCAGTCCTGTAGGCCCCATTAATAAAGCAAAGCGTAAGAAAAAGGGTGAGTGATAGAGTCTTTTCTTCTTACGTAAAATAATACTCAACAAACCTAAACAAATCATCAGCATACCTAATCCTGCCATGACTCTAAATGACCAAAATATAATGCTAGAATTAGGTCTATCTTCCGGTGCAAAACTTTTTAATGCCGGAATTTGCTTATCTAAACTATGGGTAAGGATCAGGCTACCTAAATAAGGAATTTCAATCGCATATTTTGTTTTTTCTTCCGCCATATCTGGGATGCCAAATAAAATCAGCGGAGTCGCTTCTTTCGTTGCATTATCCCAATGCCCTTCTATAGCTGCGATTTTAGCCGGTTGATGTTCTAGTGTATTTAATCCATGAGCATCTCCTACAAACGCTTGTATGGGGGCAATAATTAGTACTAACCATAAGGCCATAGAAAACATTTTTCGTACAGGTGCTGTATTTTGTCCTTTTAATAATAACCATGCGGCACAAGAGGCGATAAATAAAGCACTGGCTAAAAAAGCCCCAATAGACATATGCAATAAACGGTAAGGGAAGGAAGGATTAAACACGACCTGTAGCCAATCAACAGGCACGACAACACCATTTTCAATAGCATAGCCTTGTGGTGTTTGCATCCAACTATTGGATGACAAGATCCAAAAAGTAGAAATCAATGTGCCAAGCGCTACCATACAAGTTGCAAAGAAGTGAAGTTTTCGCCCCACTTTATTCCAACCAAACAACATAATGCCAAGAAATCCCGCTTCTAAGAAAAAGGCGGTCAAGACTTCATAAGTTAGCATCGGCCCTGTGATACTACCGGCAAATTGTGAAAAACCACTCCAGTTAGTCCCGAATTGATATGCCATCACTAACCCTGATACCACCCCCATGCCAAAGTTTACGGCAAAAATTTTTATCCAAAACTGATATAAAGAAAGGTAACTTGGTTCTTTTGTTTTTAACCATAAGCCTTCTAATAGGGCTAGAAAGCTAGCTAATCCTATGGTGATAGCAGGGAATATAATATGAAATGAAACGGTAAACGCGAATTGTATTCTTGCTAGGTGAAAAGCATCTAATCCAAACATAATGCCTCTCTCGATATAAATCTATATTCTATAAATTTATTCATTTTCTATTATCCTAATTATATTTTTCTCACAAAAATCTTATTTAGTTTTTATTATGAATGCTGATTAACCTCACTTTATTTTCAGAAAGTAAAAACTGAAGATAGTGAGTTTATATAGATATACTATTTAAATCCCCCTCTCTTAATTACTAAAAAAGAGAACAACAAAAAATCATTACGTAATAAATCACATAACGATACCATGGTAGCCAACAAACTGTTATTTCGTCATTTTTTCAATAAATCAAGTTTAAAAAACTTGTCCATTAGCGTATTAACATTTTTAACCAAGTAATAACAGAGAGTCAAATAAATTGATTTTATCACACGATAGATATGCTCTATCATCATATAAAATAAAGTTATAAAGCGTCATTTAGCCTATTTTACTCATTGACAATATAATTACATTATTTTAACTTCTTAAGTAACAGAAGAATTGCAGATTATATAACTTTAATACCAATAAATTATTATTTATTGGTATTAATAAGTCTAAATATATCCTTTATTTCTAGTAAGAAATATATTTTAAATTATATAACCTTATTGCTTTTTATATTCACCTGCTAACTATTCATCATTAAATATTATTATTAACGTTTTAGGAATGTCTATATGAGTAAGAAAAAATCACCTATTCCTGGAGTGAAACCCTATAATGGACCCGCAGGAGGATGGGGGGCATTAAAAGCAACAGCTATCGCGGTACGCACTCAAATGGATGCTTTTATTGCACCTAAAACATTGCTTAATACTAATCAGCCTGATGGTTTTGATTGCCCCGGCTGTGCATGGCCAGACAAAGAGCATCATTCTACTTTCCAATTTTGTGAAAATGGAGCTAAAGCGGTCACATGGGAAGCAACAAAAAAAAGAGTCACACCTGAATTTTTAGCACAACATACCGTAACAGAATTGCTGACAAAGTCAGACTTCGAATTAGAAGGCTACGGTCGTTTAACCCATCCTCTCGCTTATGATGCAGATACTGACACTCTTCGTCCTGTGACTTGGGAGCAAGCATTTACTCGTATTGGTGAGCTATTAAGAAATATGCCATCACCTGATAGTGTTGAATTCTACACCTCAGGTAGAGCTTCCAACGAAGCCGCGTATCTATTCCAACTGTTTGCGCGAGAATATGGCACCAATAATTTTCCTGATTGCTCAAATATGTGTCATGAACCGACTAGTGTAGGCTTACCTCAATCGATTGGCATAGGTAAAGGCACAGTTTCTTTAGATGACTTTGATAACACTCAACTCATTATTGCCATTGGACATAACCCTGGAACTAATCACCCAAGAATGATGGGAACACTGCATGAAGTAGCTCGTCGTGGTGTACCTATTGTTGTATTTAATCCATTGAAAGAACGTGCTTTAGAGCGATTTACCGACCCTCAAAGTGTTATTGAGATGGCGACTTATAGCTCAACCAATATCGCCTCATCTTATTATCAAGTCAAAGCCGGTGGTGATGCTGCGGCGTTAAAAGGCATTATGAAAACCTTAATTGAGTGGGATAATGAGCGTGGAGATATTCTCGACCACGATTTTATTGCTGAGCATACACTAGGTTTTGAAGCCGTAGTTGAAGATCTTAAACAAACTTCTTGGCAAGATATTGAAAGTGAAAGTGGCCTTTCGCAAGCAGATATTGAGGGTGTCGCACTCCTTTATGCCAATTCTCCGGCCACCATTATTACCTATGGTATGGGGATCACCCAACATAACAAAGGTACAGCGAATGTGCGTCTGATTGCTGATTTGTTATTAATGAAAGGGAATATTGGTAAGCCGGGTGCTGGCATATGTCCATTACGTGGGCACTCTAATGTGCAAGGTAACCGAACTGTTGGGATCACAGAAAAACCATCTGTCGAATTTTTACAAAAAATAGAACAAACTTTTGGTTTTAAACCACCTTATAAACATGGTCACGATGCAGTTAACGCAATGCAAGCAATGGTTGATGGCAAAGCAAAAGCGTTAATTTGTTTAGGGGGTAATTTTGCCGTGGCATTACCCGACCCTCAACAGTCATTTGCTGCAATGAGAAAGCTTGATTTAAGTGTACACATCGGCACTAAATTAAATCGCTCACATTTATTAACGGCAAAAAATACCTTTATATTACCTTGCTTGGGGAGAACAGAATTAGATGTACAAGCATTAGGTCGTCAATCCATCACGGTCGAAGACTCAATGTCAATGGTGCATGCCTCTTCTGGTAAATTAACACCCGCTTCACCATTATTAAAATCAGAGCCTGTCATTGTTGCAAAAATGGCTGCTGCAACACTGACAGATAGCAAAACCCCATGGCTAAGATTTACGGAAAGTTATGATCTTATTCGCGATATGATTGAAAAAACCATTCCCGGATTTGATAATTACAACCAACGAATTCGTGTTCCCGGGGGTTTCCGTATGCCACTCCCTGCCGTTGAGAGAGTTTGGGATACCCCCACAGGTAAAGCCATGTTCTCGGTATTTAAAGGTGTGAAAGAGAATAAAATGGTCATGGGTGATGATGTTCTTCGTTTAGTCACTATTCGTAGTCATGACCAATATAATACGACCATTTATGCACTTGATGATCGCTATCGTGGCATCTTTGGTAGACGCGATATACTGTTTATGAATAATGTCGATATGATAGCAAGAGGCTTAAACGAAGGTGATAAAGTCACCATTGAAACGGTCAGCGAAAATAGAAAACTACAGCTTGATAATATAACTGTTGTTTCATTTAGCATTGCCCCTGGCACAGTGGCCGCTTATTACCCAGAAGCCAATGTCCTTGTACCATTAGATTATATTGATAAAGAGAGTGGAACCCCCTCTTATAAAGCAATACCTGTCAGAATTTATGATAAAAAAACACAAGTCGCTTAATCATAATTCATACGCAAAACAAAAAACAAAGGCGAGCTATTTATTAATACTCGCCTTTTTATCTCTATCCATCTATAGACCTGTACTTTCTAAGTAAGTACGCATTTGTGCAAAGCATTTTTCAATTAATATAGAGCGCGGCTCTTCTTTGCGGATCACAATCCCCAATGGGGCATTAATGGTTGCATCAACAATAGGTACAACATTGAGATCTTGGCTGAGATTTTCCATACCTTTAGCAATAGGGACAATCGAAGCGCAAAACCCTGCATTAACTGATTGTATAAGATGTAATGTAGAACTACTTTCGACCAACACCTTGGGGTGTAAGTTATAACGCTGAAAAGCTAAATCCACGGATTGCCTAAAGTGATTCTCTTTATTTAATAAAGCCAATGGTTGTTTAACCGCTTCATGCCACGAGATAGTTCTTGTTGAAGGCATAAAGTGATTGCGATGAAATAAAAGCCCTAACTCCGTTTGTTTTAATGCATAAATTTCATGCTGTTGAGTATTCGCTTTTTCCAAATAGCAGATACCAATATCAAGACTATTACTATTAAGTCGATCTATAATATTTTCACTATTCGTTGAGAGCACTTGAAAACTTATCTCAGGGAATAGTGCCGATATTTTCTGCAACATCAGCATAGGATTTAAATTGGTTAAAGGCACAATACCTATACGCAGTTGCCCAAATAGTTGCTGTCGAAAGTTAGCGGCTTCTGCTTGTAATCCATCGTAAGCAGATTGCATAGTTTTCGCCCATTTTAATATTTTCTCGCCTTCTTCGGTAAATCCCTCAAAGCGAGAGCTACGCTTGATAAGAACCACATCAAGCTCTTTTTCTAAATTACGTAATCGCATTGATAAGGTAGGTTGCGTAACATGGCACATCTCGGCAGCTTGACCAAAATGTTGCGTTTTATCCAAAGCGATTAAATAAAATAACTGTTTAATATCGATACGCAATAACCTCGTCATTTGCAGGTGAAGGGAATAGTTATCTGTTTTTATATTGCACTATTAACAACACTAAAGTTTGCGCTGTCTATAATTATTTTTCAATAATAAACGAAGAGAAAAGAAATAATCGCCTTATCGATTAGCCATAAAATAAAAAAACTCACCCTAATATTTCAACTAAGGTGAGTTTATTTTTACTAAAATATTAATGTATTAATTAAAGATAAGCTTATTCTTTGATTTGAAAAACTGATACTTTATCGGTCAGATTTTGTGCTTTTTCATCTAACATCATGGTTGAGGTGGCTCCTTGTTCTACTAAAGCCGCATTTTGCTGAACGACAGAATCCATTTGATTTATCGCGACGGCTATTTGTTCAATTCCCACTTTTTGCTCTTCCGATGCAATGCTAATTCCCTGCATAATATCGCTTACTTTGGTAATTGAGGTGACAATTTCTTGTATATGCTCACCGGTTTTATTAACCAGTTCACGACCATGTGCGACATCCGCCACAGAAGCTCGAATAATCTGATTAATTTCACGAGCGGCTTCCGCACTTCTGGCTGCTAAATTGCGAACCTCTGTTGCAACAACTGTAAAACCCCGCCCTTGCTCCCCTGCACGAGCGGCTTCCACTGCCGCATTCAACGCAAGAATATTGGTTTGACTGGCAATATTGTTTACCACGTCATTGATTTCAGCGACTTTTAACGTACCGACTTCAATTTTTTTCATCGAAGTAATGGCATCATTCATAATGCTAGCGCCATCGATAGCCAAATCACGCGTTTGTGCTGTGATAGAGTTTGCTAATACGGCATTATTGGTATTATTCACTACCGCAATTTTTATCTCTTCCATGCTGGCTGCGGTTTGTTGCAATGCACTCGCTTGCTCTTCTGTACGAGAAGAGAGATCTTGATTACCCGCTGCGATTTCTGCTGAACCGCTTTTGATCACTAATGCTTCTTCTTTCACCAAACCAATAGTCGATGTCAGTGCATTTTGCATATCACCGACATGAGAAAATAGTGTACCAAACTCATCTTTTCTATTTTTGGGTAACGAGAAGTTTAAATTCCCTTCTCCCACTTTTTGCAAAATGGCAGAGAGTGTATTGAGGTTAAAGAGAAAGGTTTTATTAACCCAACGGATCACTAAATAAAGCAGTCCAATCAGTATCACTAAAGCAATACATGTAGTGTAAATAAAGAGTTGAAACATCCATTTTTGTTCGTCTTCAATTTGATCATTAACATTTTGAGTTATCACTAAGTATTCATCAAACAACTCAGCAAGTTTTGAAAAATCTTTCGATAAATCAATATTTTCATAAGCTAGCGTATCAATAGGCGCAATAATAGTATCGACGAGTTTGATAAATAGTGCCGATAATTGTTCTGAGTTTCTTTGTGCGTCAGCACTGATTTTGCTTTCCCTTTCCCAAGCGTTAATTGTCTCTTTTGATTTAGCCGCTAATGTTTTAGCTTCAGAAACTAATCGAGCTTTGGTTTCTTGCATATCTAAATTTTCATGACCAATATTGACTAAAAAGTTAACATGAGAGCGTATGGTTGCTAGTTCATATCTTGCCTCTTGTACATTATTTAATCTCGTGGTTAACGAGTTTAATGAAGCAAAATTATCCTGCATTTGATAAATAAAAAACGATGATAAAGCTGATGTCACTAAGAAAATAGCTAATAGTATAATAGAGCCTACTTTCGCTGTTCTTTCAATACTCATGAAATAATCCACCCCGGTAATTAAATAACATAAATGTATTCATATATCGGCAGTGGATAGATTTTATTTACTCATTAATCAGAATTATCGACACAAATGTTTTACACACACCACCCTCAGTGATAAAAGATGATGTTTTATACTATTATCGTAGTTTATTCTTGTTCATTGATTAACTCTTGTTTCTGCTCTGGCTCTTTTTCAAGATCGTCAATATTAAAGACTGCGACATTATCCATCAGCACTTGTGCTTTATCGTTTAACATCATGGTAGAAGAGGCGGCGAGATCGACCAAAGAGGCATTTTGTTGTACTACCGTATCCATTTGATTAATTGCTACTGCAATTTGTTCGACACCAAGACGTTGCTCTTCCGACGCTAAACTAATCCCTTGCATGATCTTGTTTACTTTTGAAATGGAAGAGACAATCTCTTGCATGCACTCACCGCTTTTATTAACTAAATTTGTACCATAGGTAACATCATTGATAGATGCTTTAAGAACTTGGCTAATCTCTTTTGCTGCTTCAGCACTTTTTGCGGCTAAGTTCCGTACCTCAGCGGCCACAACGGTGAACCCACGCCCTTGCTCGCCAGCTCTTGCTGCTTCTACGGCAGCATTTAAGGCCAAAATATTAGTTTGATTGGCTAATTTATTAATAACATCATTAATTTCCCCAACTTTCACTGCACCTTGTTCTATTTTCTTCATCGATAATACAGCTTCTTTCATGACATTAGCGCCATCCATAACAATGTCAGTAGATTGATTAATAATATTATTTGCTTCAATTGTATTATCGGTATTGTTAGCAACGGCTATTTTGATCTGCTCCATACTGGCAGCGGTTTGTTGTAACGCACTGGATTGTTCTTCTGTACGAGATGAAAGCTCTTGATTACCAGAAGCAATTTTAAATGCGCCCCCTTTTATATCCATAGCCTCTTTTTTGACAGAAAAGATTGTCGAGGTTAATGCTTTTTGCATATCACTGACACGAGAAAAAAGTTTACCAAACTCATCATTTTTTACTTGTGGTACAGAAAAAACCAAGTCAGCATTACCTACTTTATTTAATATCTCAGACAATGTATTAAGATTAGAAACAAAGGTTTTATTGATCCAATGAAGCACAAAGTACAAAACAATTAATAAAATAATTAATGAGATAATTGTTGAGTAGATAGAAAACTCAACCATTGAATCTTGTTTATGAGTAAGGTAGAGACTATTTTTATTTCTAGTCTGAATATATTTTTCAAATAATTGATCAAGATGTTCAAAATCTTGATCAAATTGATTAGCTTTTATCTTTATTGTCGCTAATTTATTAGGATCTAAAACTAATTTATCTATCAGATTATAAAATAACGTCGAAATATCATCAGCATTTTTTTGTGCTGCAACAGTCATTTTCTTCTCTTTCACCCATGTTTCCATGGTGTTTTTAGCCATGATAGCTAGCTTTTTATTTTGCTGAATAATTTTGTTACGATCTGCGACACGACTATCTTTGTCTTGTAATAGATAATTGACATTAGAACGCATAATAGCCAGTTGATAACGAGCCATCAACACATCGTCATAACGTGCAGATAAGACATCAACTTGAGTAAAATTGTTTTGCATTTTATAAATAAAAAATGAAGATAAGGCAGACGATAGAATAAAAATCAATAACAGTAAAGAAGAGCCTAATTTTACGGTTCGTTTAATACTCATGATAAAAATACCTATATGCGCATATCGATAAGATTTATTTTTTATCGACACAATGATATTTTTATTTAATTATTAGAGATAACACTAGGTCATTGATTTTTATTTTAAATAAATTTTTATATCATAAACAAAATAAGTTATTTTTAATAACTGCTATAATTATTGGTATATTATAAAATAAAACAAACCAATTCTTTTAAAACATAATCCGCTATCAATTAGTGCATTCTTCTTTATGCTCAATATCAATTTTCATTTTATATGACTAATATCATCAACGATTAAAAATAAAAACCTTATTTTTTCAATAAGATACTGATGATACTATCTCATTTTGAGAACAATGATATAATAGGCGCTTTACCTCATAAACTCTGATGATTTACGGAGCTCAATATTTATGCAACCACAATTTGAAAACGCAAAAAACACCGTAAAAACATTATCAGTGTTTGATTTTGATGGTACTTTAACCTATCACGATAGCTTTATCCCTTTTCTAAAGTTTGCCTTTGGGCGTCGTAAATTTGCTCGTCGTATTATCAAAATGGTATTCCCCACATTACGTTGTTTTAGACGTAAACTGACTCGTGATGAATTAAAAGAAGTGCTGATTAAAACTTTTTTAACCGATATCAAAGAAGAATGGCTCAAAGAAAAAGCCGAAGCCTTTTGTAAAGCTTACTGGACTAAGTTAATGCGTCCTGCAGGTTTATTAGCCGTTGCTGAAGAGATTAACCGTCATGCTGAAGTGACCATTTGTTCAGCTTCTCCAGCTATGGTGTTGCAACCTTTTGCGGATCGACTTGGTATAAAGTTAATAGGAACAACACTTGAAGTGGTTGATGGTGTGCTGACAGGAAAAATCATTGGCAATAACTGCCGTTGTGGCGAAAAAATCAAACGATTAGAGCGTGTCTATGGCGATCTTACTCAATACCACTTAAGAGCGTGGGGCGATTCACGTGGTGATCATGAATTACTCTATGCTGCACAAGATCCACATTGGCGCTATTTCCACACAGGAAGTAATAAGTCAAAAAAATCACCTATTAAAATAACGCTTAAAAAAGACTCATAAGTGATTATATAAAAATAAAGCGGGAAACGTATTTTCCCGCTTTATCCATAAACTAACTATTTATCTAGCCATCTTGGCGCTTTTATTAGCGAAAGATTAAATATTGACGCCATGTTGTGCGGCTAGTGCGCCTAAACCACCCGCAAAACCTTGGCCTACTGCTTTAAATTTCCAATCTGAACCATGACGATAGAGTTCACCAAAGATCATCGCCGTCTCCGTAGAGGCATCTTCAGAAAGATCAAAACGTGCAATTTCAGTGTTATTGTCGTTATTATAAACGCGCATAAAACTGTTGCTCACCATACCAAAGTTTTGTTTGCGGTTTTCAGCATCGTAAATAGTGACAGCAAAAACCAGTTTTTTCACTTCAGCAGGAACTTTGGATAAAGTGATTTTGACTTGTTCATCATCACCTTCGCCTTCTCCAGTACGATTATCGCCTTGGTGTTCAACACTACCACATTGGCTCACTTTATTATTAAAGAAGATAAAACTTGCATCTGAAAGCACTTTTCCATCTTCACCGACCATGAATACTGACGCATCTAAATCAAATTCAGCGCCATCTGTCACGCGGGCATCCCATCCTAAACCAACCATAGCCACCGTCATGGTTGGTGCTTCTTTAGTTAGCGAAACATTACCACCTTTAACAAGGGAAACAGCCATATCAAAGCTCCTACTGTGTTGAATAAACTGACAATTAGGAATAACTGCCAGTAATTTGTGATTTCATAACATACGATTAAGAGGCGTTAATACCATATTGCGCACATACTGAGCCTAAGCCCCCTGCATATCCTTGGCCTACAGCACGGAATTTCCACTCACCGTTATGACGATATAACTCACCAAATAACATCGCCGTTTCCGTTGATGCATCTTCCGTTAAATCATAACGAGCAACTTCAATTTGGTTGTCATCATTAACTAAACGAATAAACGCACCAGATACCTGACCAAAGCTTTGACGACGCGCTTGCGCTTCATGGATAGTCACTACAAAGATAATTTTTTCGACATCACTGGGGATGGTATCTAGTTTGATTTTTAGTGCTTCATCATCACCATCACCTTCACCTGTTCGGTTATCACCAGTGTGAACAACAGAGCCGTCGGCAGATCTTAAGTTGTTATAAAAAATGAAATCGGCATCGCTACGTACTTTTCCATTAGCGGCTAACAGAAATGCAGATGCATCTAAGTCAAAATCTTGACCATCTGTAGAACGGGCATCCCAACCAAGTCCGACTAGGACGTTTTTCATCGTTGGGGCTGCTTTGCTTAAAGAAACATTACCACCTTTAGAAAGAGAAACGCTCATCTTCAACCTCTTCAATTTATGTTGCGATATTCTAATTTCCCAAGAATATCGGTTATCATTATTTACCTTATTTATTCTTTTTTTCTGGGAATACAAAACTTGCCAGAATACCCAGAGCAAGAACACCAAGCACTACGAATAGGCTGGTTGTCGCGGAAATGCTATATCCATGCTGCCAAATATGATCTGTTGCATTAAGCCCCAGCTTTACAGCAATAAAGAACAGCAATGCAATAACCGCTTTTTCAAGGTGAATCAGATACTGTTTTAATGCCTCTAACACAAAGTAGAGAGTACGTAAGCCCAAAATAGCGAACATCATTGCACTATAAACAATCAGTGGCTCACGACTAACGGCAATGATTGCAGGCACCGAATCGAAAGCAAACATCACATCAGAAAGCTCTACCACCGCCACACACAACATAAGCGGTGTCGCATATAACGCAGCTTTTGTACCTCGCCCGATAGTTATGTCTTTGTTTTCCGGTTTTGCTAACTCTACATCAACCTCTTTTTGTGTTAATAAGAAGGCATGTCCAGTAATTTTTGGCCATATAGGGAAAAATCGTTTTACTAAGCGATAAGCAAGATGCTGTGAATAGTCTTCAATTTCTTCACTATCATTCCCACTTCTCAGCATCATTACGGCTGTCCAAGCAACAATCAGAGCAAAGACTATCTCAACGTAAGGCCCTAAACTTAATAAGCCGGTACCAATAGCAACAAAGATCGCACGGAATACAATGGCACCAATGATCCCCCAATACAGAATGCGGTGACGGAAACGATCAGGAACCGCAAACCAAGAGAAAATCGCCATCATGACAAATAGGTTATCGACAGACAGTACTTTCTCTAATGCATAACCCGTCACGAATAAGCTTGCAACTTCTGCACCATGGTGGACGTATAAAAAACCCGCGAATGCCATGGCAACGACTACCCAGAATATTGACCAAAAAACAGCATTCTTTAACGTTATCGGCTTATCTGCACGATGCATAAATAAATCGATAAAAATAGCGCCTATCGCAAGTACAACAAAAACAATGACAGTTTCTGTCGGAAAACCAATATGTGTGGATACCATAATTATTCCTAAACGGTTCCCTATATAAAATTAATTACAAATCAAACTCTGCGGGCTCAAAGCCTAATGCAACGGCAATAGCACGCACCGCCTCTTTTTCGTCATTGTCAAAATCACCATCACTTTTCGCAACAGCAATACCGACACGGATCGCTAATTGTGCAGCTTCTGGCTGATCTTTCATTGCCAGAATATACTTCATCGTTTCACCTTTACCGACTTCAGTATCAAATTCAAAACTGCTAATTAGCTTATTAAAGAATTCGATCACCTCGGAGGTATCAAAGACTTTAAGCTCTTCTGATGCTTTTAAAAAACCGAGCATCTTCTGCTTTTCTTCAGAACTCACACCATCGCTGGCAATAGCGATACGAGCACAAACTGCGACCGTACCTTGCATAAATTTTTTGTTTTTAAAACGACTGACTTGCTTAGTTAACTCCGCTCGCCCGGAATTAAAACCTTCTTTTAATTTATTGAAAAAACTCATTTTTATTCTCCTTATTTCGTGTATTCACTTAGATCCAGCAGTCCAGCGAAATCCCCATCCGTAGGCATTATCCATATCGCGATGGCCTTTAAAAAATTCATTGAGACGTTCAACTTTGATTGATCCGTTTTCATTAACAAGTCGTGCGATGGCACACATAGCTCGACCATTATTACCATCCGTTAAACGTGTTTCGATAGGTGGTTGCTCGGGAACATGAATAGTGACCACACCATCTGTTTTACTCCAGTTAGGAACCCCTTCATAAATAAAAGTAAAAATAAGCACTTGCTTGATATTTTTCCATTCACGTCCATTGATAAAAATCCACTCGCCACCCGCTACATCACCAGTGCGATCATCACCTTGTAACTCAACATAAGGCATGCGATTAAAATCACCGAATCCATTTCCTAAGGCTTGGATCACTGACTTATAACCATCTTGTAGTTCAACAAAGGCGCCAATATCTAAATCAATACCTTTGTTACCACCAAATAATCCACCTAATAACCCGGAACCACCGCTTTTACTTTCTCGATGCCAATCGAGGTTAATGCGGATTTTGCCGAAATCATCCTTTTTAGTTAAGCTAATTGCCGGTTTCTCTTTAGTTAGCGAAACCTTGCTTAAGTTCACTGAGCTCGGTGCTGGTGCTGGTGCTGGTGCTGGTTCAGGATCAGCAATATCAACACCAAAATATTCCGCCAATGGTTTTAATCCACCGTTAAATCCTTGTGCAATAAACCGAAATTTCCAGCTTCCATTGCGACGGTATAGCTCACCTAAAATTAATGCCGCTTCAGTGCGTCCATCGATATCAACATGGCCGTTCGCAACGACATTATTGTTAGCATCAACTTGAATAGACAAATGTTGTAGATGAGCAATGGTTTGTTGCCCCTCACAAGTAGCTGTAAAAGCAATTCTATCGACATCAGGACGTAAGCGAGTTAAGTCAACCGTAAACGACGTGCTATTACCTGCTGTTGCATAAATAATAGTACGATCATCATTAGTGGTTTGACCATAAAACACCATATCAGCATCACCGTTCACTTTTCCTGAGGCATAAAGCCTAAATGCAGATACATCAACAAGTGAGCCTGAGTGAATACGCACCATTAACGTTTGATCAGGTACGGATATATTTCCGCCAGGTGTTAGGGTCATTTATCGCACCACCGTCGCCAAAATATCTGGCATCATCTCGTCAATGACAAGCCCTTTACAAGGTGAGCCAAAAGCCGTGAAATCCCATTGTCCTTGATTACGTTGTAAAGCGGCAATCACGATCCCTGTATGAGCGCCTTGTTCCGTTAATTTGTAATGAGCAAGCTCTTTATTGGTTGTTTTATCGACAACTCGACAAAACGCATTTTCAACTTCATTAAAAGTCTGCCCACGGAAACTATTGACAGTGAAAACCAAATATTCAACCAATGAAGGAAGACGATTTAAATCAACAAAAATAGTTTCATCATCACCATCACCCTCTCCTGTTAAGTTATCTCCTGAGTGAATAACGGACTGACAAGTTGATTTTAGTTTACGAAACCAAATAGTATCGATTTGTTTACCATTTACATCGAGTAATACACAACTTGCATCTAAATCTATCGAATTATTACCACCAAAGAGTCCACCGAGAAATCCCTTTTTCTTAATAGGATCCCAGCCTAAACCAAACATTAGGTGACTCAGTGCAGGGGCTTGTTTACTGAGAGAGACTGTCTGATCCTTGCGTAATGAAACCATAATTAACTCCCTTAAAAGGTAGAATGAAACAACAATATCACTTACATATAAATACAAATTATAAATCATCATATCATGATGAAGTAGTTCGGCAAGTCTATTTTTATCAACTTACTTCAAGATATTGTAAACATATTGAAATAAAAGAAATTTTTATAGATAAACACAATTAAAACTTAAGTTAAAAACAAAAAATACCGCATTAACCTAATTATTTTAAATTAAAGTAAAATAGATCACATTATGATTGACATGATTAAATAGAAACTTCATGATGAGGAAACAGGTTTTAGCTTAAACATTCACAGTATGTGACGTTATGTTCAACACGGCTTAGCTTATACCCAGATAAATGCACTTAAAAAACTAATTAGTACGGATAATAAAGAATAATGAATAGTTTGATTGGCTCTTCTGTTTATCGTCGCCAACTCACTTGTGGCACATTAAGCGTAACGCCAAATTGCTCATTAGAACATCTTGATGAACTTTTTGATATTGCGGAAAGACGCAACCCTAAGCGCGCTTTTTTGTTTGTCAGTAAAGTATTAGGGCGCCATATTCCTGTTTCACCGAAGAAAATGCGTGAAACTTATCAACAAATGGCCAAACAATTTCCTCAATCACTCGAAGGCCCTATTCTTTTTATTGGTATGGCAGAAACTGCGGTCGGTTTAGGTGCGGGAATTTTTGATGAAGTAAGAGATCGCTATCCTCAAGCCCTCTACCTTACTTCAACACGCCATCCTATTGCTGATAGTGAATTATTCTGTAAATTTAAAGAAAATCACAGTCATGCAACTGATCACCTACTTTATTTGCCTCATAACCTAGAACAACGCCAATGGATCCAGCAAGCGAAAACCATTGTGTTAATTGATGATGAAGCAACCACAGGTAATACCTTTCTTAACTTGCTGTCTGCATTACGTGAAGAAGGCAAGTTAACACAAATTAAGCAGATTATTGCTGTCACATTAACCGATTGGAGTGGTGATGCTCTGCAAAAGCGTTCACCATTACCCATAACAACCTTCTCTTTAGTGCAGGGAAAATGGCAATGGCAAGCCAATCCCGATGCACCATTACCAGTTATGCCAAATGTCAATATTACTGCCTCAGGACAGGTTGCTATCACAGGAAAACAAAGCTGGGGACGCTTAGGTATGACAACCCCTGCTAATGATCTTGGCCTATTTATTCATGTTTCTGAGGGTGAAAAAATATTGGTTTTAGGCTCTGGTGAATTTGTCTGGGAACCCTTTTTATTAGCAGAACGCTTAGAAAAACAAGGGGCTATTGTAAAATATAGCTCGACAACTCGCTCACCTATTGCCACTAATTTTGCTATCCAATCAGCGATAACTTTTACTGACAATTACGGATTAGGCATTCCTAACTTTGTCTATAACGTGGCTCATCAGCAATTTGATCGCATTCTGCTTTGTTGTGAAACCCCAGCCGAAAGTATTGATAGTCAACTTATTGAGGCTCTCTATAAAGTTGCCCCTATTGTTGAAGTAATTAGCTATGACTAACCCTGTTATTTTAGCCGATCTTGACGATACCTTATTTCAAACTCGTCGCAAAATGGTGGATGAATTAGCGCTTGCACCCTATAAAACTGGTGCGTTGGATAGAAGTTTAGCGCCACGTAGCTTTATGACTCAAGAGCAAGCTATGCTGGTTGATTGGATGCTAGAACATGCTGATTTAATTCCAGTCACAGCACGTGGAACGGAAGAAATGAGCCGTGTCACTATTCCTTTTCATTCATGGGCTATTACCACACACGGTGCTGTTGTCTTAACCCCAGAAAGAGTCGCAGATGAACAATGGCAACACCATATCACACAAAGCTTAACACCTTATAAGCAACCTTTACTTAGGTTACAGCAATCTATTACCCAATTAATGGCTGAACGTAATATTGATGGTTGGGCGAGAATTAACTATGAATATGATGATTTACCCATTTATTTAGTGATGAAGCATAACGATAGCGCTCGATTAGATGAGCTATATGCTATCGGTGATGAGATAGAAAAAATATTCTCAACCAAAGGTTTTTATATTCATCGTAACAGTAACAATATTGCTTGGTTACCTGAGCCAATTGAAAAAGGTAAAGCCGTCACTTATTTGCTTAATAAATTAAAAGCAGAACGTGGCGTTTTTCCTGTAATTGGTTTCGGCGATAGCCTAAGTGATCATCGCTTTATGAAATTATGCAATTGGTATGCTATCCCCCGCCAAAGCCAATTCGCGAATGCGATCAACACAAAAATTTTTGGAGAATAAACATGATGGATCATCAACCTTTTTCAGGCTCTTATCTACTGGGTGATGTTGATTTTTTACTGCAACCCGTCAAGATTGAAATGACACCTGTTGAGTTAAAAGAAGAACTTATACAGTCTGGTAAACGTCACTATTCTGATATGTTAAGCCAAGAGCCAGAACCCACAACCTGGCATCTTGAACTGTTTGAAAAAGCACTGGCTGCTGGCGCAACACGTTTAGCAACACAAGTAATTATGCTAGCAAAATCACTTATTGCGCATTTTGGTGACACCCCTATTATTCTGACAAGTCTTGTGCGTGCGGGTGTTCCACTTGGCGTGATGTTACAACAGACCTTGCGCAAAATGGGAAAAACGTCTTATCACTATGGTATTAGCATTATTCGTGATAGAGGTATTGATAACGAAGCGCTTTCATGGATTGAGCAACGCCATGGGACAGAAGGTATTGTATTTGTTGATGGGTGGACAGGAAAAGGCGCTATCACAAATGAGTTAATTCGTTCATTGGCGGGACGTGAAGGTTTTTCTGCACAACCCCATCTTGTCGTCCTTGCTGATCCTTGTGGTTGCGCTTGGTTAAGTGCCAGTGATGAAGATTGGCTAATCCCTTTTGGGATTATGGGAGCGCCCGTTTCAGGATTAATTTCACGTTCAATTTGGACAGAGCAAGGCTTCCATGGTTTTGTCGATTGCCAACATTTAAAACAATATGAATGTAGTCGCTATCTTGTTGATAAAGTCGGAAAAATAGTTGACGCCTTAATAGATAACGATATTCCACTCGCCACATTTAAACATCAACCGTCAGACTTAAAAAAACTGAGCGAAAATGTCGTTAGTTTACTTGCCAACAAATATGACATTTCAAATATCAATCGTATAAAACCCGGTATTGCTGAAGCAACTCGCGCCGTTTTACGCCGTGTACCTGAGCATATTCTGGTAAAAGAAATTGCAGATCCTGATGTTGTATTACTGATTTATCTTGCTAAACAAAAAAATATTACTGTAACCGAGGCAGGTAAAGCATTAGGACAATATCGTGCCGTTACTATCATTAAAAAGGTGCAATAATGATTGAACGATTATCCCCTTGGAATTTAGGGGCAACGCTGTATATGCCCGCAACACGAACCGATATCGCCGCAACAATTATTGATCAAAAAATTGATGGATTACGTTCATTAATTATTTGTTTAGAAGATGCCGTCAGTGATACTGATATTCCACAAGCATTACAAAATCTAGCAACATTATTAACCACATTATCAGACTATAAAAAGCATCATGATTGTACTGAATGGCCGTTGCTATTTATACGCCCCCGCCATACAGAAATGGCGCAATGGCTGGTTGAGCATGTAGATTTAACCGTGATTGACGGCTTAGTATTACCTAAATTTACCCAAGCTTCATTACCCCTTTGGTGGCGTATCATCAAACCCACCCATTTATGTATGATGCCAACATTGGAAACAGAAGAAGTGTTCGACGTTCTTCAAATGACCTCACTGGCAGACTTGCTACTAGTTCACCCTTGCCATAAGAGAATTATTGCCTTACGTATCGGTGGAAATGATTTAATGAATGTTATTTCTCTTAGACGTAATCGCCATTTAACACTCTATGATGGACCTATGGGATATGTGATAAAAATGTTGGTTGCTGTATTTGGTGCTCGTCAGTTTGCGCTTACCGCTCCTGTTTGTGAGCATATTGATGATCAACAAATTATGGATAGAGAATTAGCCCTCGATATTGCCAATGGTTTAGTGGGTAAAACCGCTATTCATCCCAAGCAGATAGACAAAATAGAACAGGCATTAATGGTATCTCAGTCTGATCATTCCGATGCGTTGCGCATCTTAAATTCAACACAAGCCGTATTTAAATCTCATGGTGCCATGTGTGAACCGGCAACACATCGCCGTTGGGCATTGAGTATTTTAACTAGAGCAAAACTGTATGGCATTATTCCCAATTCAAAAAATAGTGTTCAACGATTTAATACACCATAAGTTTAAATATTCGTTTTTATATTTACTATAAGCATTTTTTTATTTATTAATATTTTAAACTTAGTCTCTAGTTGAAGAATAATATCTTTAACTAGAACTTCTATTTATAAAACTTTAACATATTATTTAACAATATTTTTATTTCGGTTGTTATTTTATAAAATCTTTAATATTTGACATTATTTCAGATATACTTGTAGAAAAATAATACAGACACAATAAAAGCTGGGTCTAATTTCTTAACACACAATTGACAGATACGTGGTAACCAAACATGCAATTGAGCTCTCGCCAAATCAGAGTTTTTAAGCTGGCTATACTTTTAAGTACAGGGAAAAAAGTCCCCACGATTAAGATTATTTCTGCTCTTGAATGCTCGGAGCCAACGCTCACCCGTGTTTTAAAAGAAATAAGAGAGTCTTATAGTGCTGAAATTAAGTACAGTAAATCATCCAGATCGTATCAAATGACTGAACGAGGTCAGCTTGATAATAAAACATTACGTCGTATGCGAGAGGCATTATCTTCGAATGAAGAACTACAACATAGTGGCACAACGAGTCGTGTTTATTTAGATAAAGATAAGAAAAAATCAGTATCACTATCTTTAAAAATGTCAGCACTACGGAAAATAGATAAACTTTCGTTTTTAAGAAGTACAACCCGAAGTCAGACGGTTGAGTTTCTTGTTGATAATTATGTAGAACATTTAATTCAAGTTGCTCTCCAAGATAAAAAATAAATAGGGTAATTATATGAAATAACTTGGTATTTAATATCGAGTTATTTCATTGATATTTTTCAATAACCCTGTACGGATAATTGTCATTCCCCCTAATGGTAAAATAATGTTTATACGTTATTTATTTTATTCATTTAATGTGATTGATTAAATCCGTTATGTTTCACATTTTCTAATCTGAATTGTATAACCACTTTTAAATCTTTAGCCGGTTTACCTGATTCGTATCGCCAATGCTTCATCGCCAGTGAAACAGAGGGAGCAAATATCGCTGCAATAGGATCATCTGATATCCTAATATTTTGTACATTACCATTTTTATCCACATCAAACCTAACCTCTACATCGCCTTCAATATTAGCGGTTTTAGCGCCTGTAGGATAATAAGGAAATTGTCGTGATACTATTTTCGGTTTTTCGACAGAAACTACAGTAGCTTCTTTTTGCATATCCAAAGGTATCGTTTTTATTGCATGAGCAACAAACCCACTTAATAAAAGAATACCGCCAAATACCCCCAAAAGAATAAATTTTATTTTCATAATTGTTATCAGAGTAATTTTTAAGACATTAATAATTCTAATGATAATTTGCTAACTTAAAAAGAGTATAGCGATTTTAAAAAAATACTCTATATATTAAAATTCAAGATTACGAATAAAACGATAATCCGCAGACGACTTCTTAAGTCGATAGAGACTAGCAGGACGTCCCTTCTCAGCACGTTTTTCTCCGGTATCAATTAATAAGTCGGCTTGTTCAATCCGTCGTCTAAAAGATTTTTTCTGGATCTCTTTACCTATCAATATCTCATGCACATGCTGTAATTCAGGCAAAGTAAACACTTCAGGTAACGCAAATCCCGGCACAATAGAATAAAGCGATTTTTGCTTTAATCGCTCTCTCGCTTGCGCAATCAGTTCATTATGATCAAATGCCAGATTTTTCTGTGCTACTTCATCAATAGGTAACCACATCACATGATCCACACTATCAATATGCGCTTTACATGCTTGGTGAGCAATCAACGCCGTGTAACATACAGTAACAGACCAACCTCTTACATCGCGCTGATTATTTCCCACTGAGCAGAGTTGTTCAATATACGGCGGGATCACTCCTGTTTTCTCTTTTAATTTTCTAAGCACAGTATCTTCTAGGCAGTTATCTTGTGTTTCATCAACAAAGCCACCAGGTAATCCCCATTTTCCTTTTTCAGGATGATTAGCTCTTTCCACCAAGAGCACTTTTAACTGCCCTTCATGGTAAGTGAATAGTACTGAATCAACAGTAATAAGCGGCGATAGAAAATCACGGCGATTGTAATTTGCTAAAAAATTTTGTTCGTTCATGGTCTGCACTTTGTAAAAAGATAATGAGTTTATTTTAATGTTAAACACATGAAAATCAAATTTTGTCATAAAGACACTAAATGACTTGACACCAATAGTGTCCATAAGACAATATATAGTTAATGTCATAAAGACACTAACTGGAGAAGACTATGTTTAACTTAAATTATTTCAAAGCAGACTCATCAACATTTATTATTAAATCGGTCAACGGGAAAGTGCGCCAACAAGGTAAAGGCTTAAGTTTTTGGTATAATTCGGCGACAACATCTATTGCAGCACTGCCGTTAAATGCACAAGAAGCCCCTTTTATCTTTAACTTCCAAACTGCTGATTTTCAGGCACTACGTATTCAAGGACAAATTTCATTCCAAGTCACATCACCTGAAAAAGCTGCTGAAGTCCTCAACTTTAATTTAAGTAAGAATGGCAAATCTTACGCCAGTGAAGATCCCCTAAAGCTCAACGATCGCGTGGTGCGTATTGCTCAAACCCTGATCCAAGCCAAGATCCAAAGCACCCCTTTACGAGAAGCACTACAACTTAGCCAATCCTTGGTTACTTTAGTGATGAAACAACTTACTGAACACCCTTCATTGGAGGCCTTAGGTATTACTATTTTAGATGTTTCTATTGCGGCCATCTCCCCCTCTCCCGAAACGCTTAAAGCATTAGAAGCTGAGGCGCGGGAATCCTTACTCAAAGAGGCTGATGATGCAATTTATGCACGTCGTAAATTCTCAGTAGAGCAAGAGCGCACCATTAAAGAAGCTGAATTAGAAACAGACTTATCTATACAGCGTAAACGACAAGAAATTGAAGAAGCTCGTTTAGAAAATGAACGTACCCTATTACGTGAACAAGCCGAAATAGAAAAAGAGCGTCTTGAAGCCAAAGTCAATGCCGAAGCAAAACGTAAAGAATTAGTCGCGTTAAGTGCGGAAAATCAACGCATACAATCTGATGCTGATGCTTATGCTATTGAAGCAACTATGCGAGCTTACCGTGAGTTGCCCGTTGAAAATCTCAAAGCAATGGCTCTAGCAAAAATGGACTCACAACAATTAATGGCAATGGCATTTGAAACTTTAGCGCTTAATTCAGGAAAAATTGGTGAATTAAATATTACTCCTGATTTATTTAGCCAATTTATGAAAAAAAGAGGATAACCTATGAAAAATAATACCGATTTTCGTTTCATATTAGTGATGCGAAAAAGTCGCTTACAAGAATTAATTGAGCGTTTTAACACTTGGTCACAAGCCAAATTCTATTTAGAACATAACCATGTTGAGGTAACAGATTATCTTAATGAACATAATCTCTATCAAAAACAACTCACAGAAGCTGAGCTTATTTTAAAATCATTTGGGCGTTTTCAGCTCTTGGAAAGAGGATTATTGCCTAGTTATCAATTTTCCTCTCATGATATTGTAGTGGTAATAGGTCAAGATGGCCTCGTCGCTAATACTCTGAAATATCTTAATCAACAACCCGTTATTGCTATCAATCCAGATCCTTCAAGATGGGATGGTAAGCTCTTGCCCTTTGAAATAGGGCAATTGAAAGAGATTATAATTAATACAATAAATCACAAAATGCCTTTTAATTCGGTCACTTTTGCACAAGCAAAAACCAATGATGGTCAATCACTGTTAGCGGTTAATGACTTATTTATTGGCCCTAAAAGCCACACTTCCGCACGTTATATCTTACAATGGGGAGACTCTCAAGAAGTGCAATCCTCATCAGGCATTATTGTATCAACGGGACTTGGCTCTACAGGGTGGTTTCAATCTATTCTTGCTGGAGCCATGGCCATCACCGGAAAAGCATCACACCCTCTTTTACAAGGGTTTAGCTGGAGTGATAAAAAATTACAATTTAGTGTAAGAGAGCCATTTCCTAGTAGAACAACAGGCACCGCTTTAACTTTTGGCACGATTGAGCCGGACTCTCCATTGCAATTAGGATCTTTAATGCCCGAAAATGGTGTTATTTTCTCAGACGGCATTGAAGAGGATTATTTACATTTTAATGCTGGCTGTATTGTGCAAATCAATATCGCAGATAGACAAGGGCAACTCATCGCCCCTAAGGGGCGTCAGCCTATTTAATGATGATTATTTAGCACTGTTTCTAGCCCTGAAATCATCACATCGAGCACAAAAAGGAATGCAGCTTCACCATTATCACTATCCATAATATCAATAGCTTGTGTTAATAATGGTGGGTAATTTATCTCTGTTTTTGGCACTTTTTCTCGCTCTTTTTGGCTCTCTTGATGTTCTTGGGTTTCAAGCACTGAACCAAGTGTAAAATGCGCGATGGAACTTAATGCATAAACAGCTTGCGTTAACGTAAAGCCAGCATCGCACAAAAATTGCAATTGTTGCTCTGATGTCTCAAATTGATTGGCTGATGGTCGTGTGCCTGCATGGATCTTTCCACCATCACGATACATTAATAGCGCCTGACGAAAACTTTTTGCGTTATTACGCAAAAAATCCTGCCAACTTTCATTCGCTAATGGCAAAACATGATGATGATGCTTTTGTAAAATAGTCTCAGCTAAAGCATCTAATAACGCACGTTTATTCTTTACATGCCAATAAAGTGTCGGTTGCTCTACCCCTAATTTTTGCGCCAACTTACGTGTTGTTAACCCTTCCATACCGACTTCATTTAATAAAATCAATGCGTTATCAATAACCTGTTCTTTATCTAATTTTGCCATTTGCGTCCTCATAATAAAATATTCTTGACAATCTATCACTGATAGAGATATTTTTCACCTCTCTATCAGTGATAGATTTTTAGGATACTTATGAATAAATCAATTATTATCATACTGCTTGTCACAGTATTAGATGCCATTGGTATTGGCCTTATCATGCCAGTACTACCAACACTATTAAACGAGTTTGTGAGCGAAAACAGACTCGCCAATCATTACGGTATATTATTAGCACTCTATGCGACGATGCAGGTGATCTTCGCACCTATTTTAGGAAAATTATCAGATAAATATGGCAGAAAACCTATTTTATTATTTTCGCTATTGGGTGCGGCATTAGATTACCTATTAATGGCTTGCTCTACCTCATTATGGATGCTCTACATTGGACGCATTATTGCGGGTATAACAGGAGCCACTGGTGCTGTATGCGCATCAGCAATGACTGATGTTACTCATCCTCATGAAAGAACACGTTATTTCGGTTTTTTGGGTGGTGCATTTGGTGTGGGTTTAATTATTGGCCCCATGTTAGGGGGATTACTGGGTGAGATCAGCGCCCATACGCCATTTATCTTTGCGGCTATTTCTCATTCGTTATTATTTATATTTTCATTACTTTGTTTCCAAGAAACTCAAACCACAAAAATATCGACTGAAATATCCGTATTAAATCAGGATACAGCACCTCACTCTGCCACAGGTTTTATTAAAAAGAGTCTCTGTTTTTGGCTTATTGCCTATTTTATTATTCAACTAATAGGGCAAATTCCGGCCACCATTTGGGTGCTATTCACACAAGTGCGTTTCGCTTGGCACACTACTGAAGTAGGTTTATCTCTTGCATTTCTTGGTGTATTACATATTTTTTTCAAGCGGTTCTCGCAGGAAAACTGGCGCAAAAATGGGGAGAACGCAACACGGTTATCATTAGCATGTCTATTGATGCATTTGGTTGCTTATTATTAGCCTGGATAAGCCATGTTTGGGTTATGCTCCCCGCTTTAATCTGTTTAGCTGCGGGAGGAATGGGACAACCTGCTTTACAAGGATATTTATCAAAATCTGTTGATCATCATGTTCAAGGACAATTACAAGGAACGTTAGTAAGTCTAACGAATATAACTGGGATTGTCGGCCCGTTACTCTTCTCTTTTATTTATAGTTACAGCGTTGAATATTGGGATGGCTTATTGTGGTTTATTGGTGCAATGCTTTACAGTGGGTTACTTGTAGCCAGTTATTTTAAACAGAAATCACCAATATTAAAAAAATTTCCCTCATAACATACTTGTCATTAAACAGGTTGAAGATCAAGACTGGCTTCCTTGCAGACTTGATCTTCATTTATCGTGATAAACGTTCCTTGCCTCCACGTCGCGCAGTCTCGATACTCATCTTGAGCAACCCAATTTACGCTACTTGCAATCCATACCAATCAATAGCGCTATTGGATATCACTTAATTCCCTATGATGCGAAACCACACAAATATCATAAAATACAAATATAACGCTCAACTTATTGATTATTGGTAATTAATCATTGGTCACTTAGTTTTTCTTCCGTGAAAATAGCTCATTTCCTTTTTTCCTTAGCCAAATTTCGACAAGTTGATAACCGGCGATCCCCAGGGCAGAGCCGATCCCCATAACCGCAATAGGATGAATACCCGGCCATAAAATCAACAGAGCACCTGCCACAACAGAAACCGCTGATCCTAGGATGATCCTGCCAATAAATAGTCGTAATGTGATAACTTCATTAGCAACTAGCATCTTCCCTAATGCAATAAAAGCGCCAACAACTACCAATGATACTAGTGTGTGATCATATTCATCCATGAATATACCTCGCATTCGCTTACAGTATTTAGCCGTAAAAAGAACCCTCACCTCCTAGTATCAATCAGATAATCTGTATGGAATATGCAAGATCCTTTTGCTCAAGGATAAATACAACGTCCTTTTGTACTATCCTTGCCCACTTCCTTGTTAATTTGTAATAGGTTATCCATTACCTATTTTTCTCCACATATTAGTCATTACAACAAATTAAATAATATTTAAATTCAATACGTTGCATCTCCACATGTAGGTTTAACGTGAAATCATTATCTATAAATTTTGTATTTTATACTAGTAACTTTGTTCGGTTATTGTCGGTTAATGGTGTTTAACCGAGGTTAACCGAATTATTTTTAGTTAAATAAACAAATAAACTTGTTTTTCATGATAAAAATCAGTTAACAACAAATTAAAATACAAAAAAACAATAATATTACTGGTGATTGTACAAACTTAGGCTAATATAGAAGGTGGTGATAGATTGATAATAAAGAGAAAATACCATGCGTGTTTTAACAATTTACTGTCCTGAATGTGGTGAAAAAGCGATGATAAAGAAAAGTAATCGCAAGCATAAAGAGTTAACAGATCTTTACTGTGCCTGCCGTGATCCGCTTTGTGGGCATACCTTTGTGCTAAATCTTACCTTTAGTCATACTCTAAGTCCCAGCGCCAAAAAACAAGATGCCCTTTTATTAGCAATGATAAAAAATCTCTCGCCACAGCAACGAGAAAAAGCCTTAACCTTGTTACAAGAGATATAACGCTTTTTTACTTACTCTATTTTGCCTTGATTTTATGATCCTGCTCCCATTCTGGCAGGTAAATAAGTTAACTGGTTCTTATATAACCATAAATGATGTAGATTTAATTTAATCCAACAGAAACATTCTTATATCGCTTATTAAAGCAACATAGCAATTCAACAACCACAGAACGCGGTTTTGATTAAAAAAGCCATAAAATGAGTCATTCCTTTAATCAGAATTTGTCGAAATCTTATGTAACAGCATTCTGTTACATAAAATTTCAATACAAGTTTCAAATGGAGTATATAGATGAAAAAGCTTATTAATCGTGTTGATGATGTTTTATCAGAACAACTGCAAGGTTTTGCTAAAGCCCACCCTGAAATCAATCTCCATCCCTCTTCTTTTTATGTCACCCGTCATGATGCCCCCGTAAAAGGTAAAGTAGCCCTTTTATCTGGAGGTGGCAGTGGACATGAGCCAATGCATGCCGGTTTTGTTGGAAAAGGCATGCTTGATGGGGCATGTCCTGGTGAGATCTTTACCTCACCAACCCCAGATAAAATGTACGATTGCGCAAAAGCAATTGATAGCGGTGAAGGTGTATTAATGATCGTTAAAAACTACACCGGTGACGTACTCAATTTTGAAACTGCGACAGAACTACTACATGATGAAGGTGTAAAAATTGCTACGGTATTAGTTGATGATGATGTTGCGGTTAAAGATAGTCTGTATACCGCCGGTCGTCGTGGTGTAGCGAATACCGTATTAATGGAAAAATTGCTAGGTGCTGCAGCTGAGCGTGGCGATACACTTGATGATTTGGTTAAGCTAGGTCATCAAATTAATAATAATGGTTTTTCTATTGGTATTGCACTACAGGCTTGCACCGTACCTGCTGCAGGAAAACCCTCTTTTACTCTCCCTGAAAATGAAATGGAATTTGGCGTTGGGATCCACGGAGAGCCAGGAATAGACCGTCGCCCATTTACTTCATTAAATGATACCGTTGATGCAATGTTTAATACTCTAATTGAAAATGGTCACTATCAGCGCACCATTCGCAGTTGGGATCGAGTCAATGGTGATTGGATTGAAGAGACACAAGAAAAACAGCCACTAAAATCAGGCGATCGTGTTATAGCCCTAGTCAATAATCTTGGCGCCACTCCCCTTTCTGAATTATATGGTGTTTATCATCGCCTTGCCCTGTGCTGTGAAAACTTTGGTCTTAACATCGAACGTTCGTTAATTGGCTCTTATTGTACCTCGCTCGATATGTCGGGGATCTCAATTACCTTATTAAAAGTAGATGACGCGCTACTTACTTTGTGGGATGCACCCGTTGCTACACCTGCGATGACAAAATAAGTTTTCCTATAACGATAACTAAGGATCAGAAAATGGTATTAACTCATCATCAAATTATTCTTTGGCTACAACAATGCGCTCAACTTTTTGAACAAAACAGTGACTATCTCACCGATCTTGACCGTGAAATTGGCGATGCTGACCACGGCTTAAATATGAATAGAGGCTTCAAAAAGGTAGCGGAGAAATTACCTGAATTTGCCGATAAAGATATTGGTTTTATCCTTAAAAATACCGGTATGACATTACTGTCTAATATTGGTGGTGCCAGCGGTCCTCTTTTTGGCACCTTCTTTATTCGTGCCGCTAAGCCCACCGCATCATTACAAAGTCTCGATGTAAATCAACTTTATGAAATGACTAAAGAAGGTGTTGATGGCATTGTCAGTCGCGGTAAAGCACAACCAAATGATAAAACTATGTGTGATGTTTGGTGGCCTGTGGTTGATAGTTTAAAGCATGCGAATGACCAAAGTTTATCTATAGAAGATGCTATTGATAATGCACTGAAAGTTGCAGAAAAAGCGGCGGAGGAAACTATTCCTATGCAAGCGAAAAAAGGCCGTGCCAGTTATCTTGGTGAGCGCAGTATAGGACATAAAGATCCCGGCAGTGCCTCTGTGGTATTGATCCTCCAAGCGCTGTCTAATGCTATCCACGCATAATCATTCACAATATAATCAAGAGAGGTCTGCCATGATTAATATCGTGATTGTTTCTCATAGTAAACATCTTGCTGAGGGTATTGAGTCGTTGGCTAATCAAATGCTTAACCCAACGCATTGCCGACTAGCCATTGCCGCAGGTGTTGATGATGAAGCGCACCCTATTGGTACTGACGCTGTTAAAATTATGACGGCGATTGAATCGCTCGCCGAAGCTGATGCAATTATTGTTATGATGGATTTAGGTAGTGCCATACTCAGTACAGAAACAGCAATTGAACTGCTTGATACAGAATTAGCGCAAAAAGTGACACTATGCTCAGCTCCGCTGGTAGAAGGAACATTAGCCGCTGTTGTCGCAGCGTCATCCGGAGCTAGCTTAGAAAAGGTTCTCGAAGAAGCCAACCATGCACTAACCCCTAAAAAGATGCAATTGGGTGAAAACATGGGTGGCTCAGAGCCAAATGATGTCACGCCTTCTATTCAAATGCACGGCAAAGAAGCTCATTGGGTGGTAAAAAACCCTCATGGTTTACACGTTAGACCTGCAGCGACACTGGTTGAACTACTGTCAAAATTTCGTGCTGACTATCAATTAATTAAGGGAGATAGACGCATTAATCCCCTTAGTTTAAATCAACTTTCTCTTATTCAAATTCGTCAAGGTGATGAAATAACCTTAATTGCTTCAGGAGAACAAGAAAATGAGGCTATTGATGCCTTTTTAGCACTGGCTAAACAAGGTTTTGGCGAAGCATTACCGGATGAACTCACGGAGCAAAGTTTAACTGGTACTCTCGTACCCGCTTCCCCCATCAAGGGACCAGCTTTTATTTGGCATGAGCTAGAATTAGCTCCTATTGAAAATTTATCTGCACCACTCGATAGTACAATACAAATTGAGCAATTTAATCAAGCGATAAAAGATACACTCAATGATTTGAAGCACTATGCTGAAAAAGCCAATCACACATTAGGTGAACAAATAGGCGCTATTTTTAACGGCCATATCATGATGCTGGATGATGAAGAATTACTCACCAATGTTATCGATCGTATTAAAACAGATAACGTTAGCGCTCAGCAGAGTTGGACGAATGAAATGAAAGAACGTATCCAACTCTACCGTACTCTCAGTGATCCTTATTTGAGAGCACGGGAGTTAGATCTTCGTGATCTGCGCAATCAAGTTCTTTACCATTTACAACAGAAAACGCCTCCTAAATTTACCCCATCACAACCCTCTATTTTAGTGGCTAAAGAGTTATTCCCCTCGACATTAATTCAGTTTGATGCAACTCAATTATTAGCCATTACCTTAGCTGAAGGGGATAGTTGTTCTCACAGTGCCATTATCGCCACGCAGATGGGGCTACCTATGTTAGTTCATTTAGGTGATGGATTATTAAAAATAAAAGAAGCACAAGAATTAACCCTTGATCTCAAGAGTAGTGAATTAATTATTGATCAATAAATTAATGTGCTAATGCAATAAGCGCCAAATGGCGCTTATTGATAACTATCAAACCTTAGGTTTATAACTCTCTTTATCCAGTTCATGCTTTTTCATGCGTAAATAGAGTTTTTTACGTGGGATACCTAAATAATCAGCCACATCGCTCACACGGCCAGCAAATAAATAGAGTGCATCTTCAATTAAGCGACGCTCATAATCATCAACTAAGTTATCTAAAGGCCCTTCAGGGGGGGATAATGGCACGATGTTGCTCACTATCAACCATTTTCACAATACCAACAGCATAGAGTTCAGCGACATTCCGTAGCTCACGAATGTTTCCAGGCCAATCATAACGTTTTAATATATCGAGATAATTACGATCAATTTTTGGTACGGCGATCCCAAGCCGCTGAGCACTTTGCCGTAAAAAGGCTCTAAATAGAGGAATAATATCCGGGCGTCTTGCGCTTAATGGTGGCAAAGAAAAAGTTATTTGCGAAAAGTAGTAATAGAACTCAGGTATCAATCGCCCTTCAGTGACTAATTGCTGGGTATTATTTTCTAAAATCGCGATCGTTCTAAATTGGCGCTTACCCTGCCTTTCCATATCTAATAGGTAAGCACTTAACCAACGTTGTGCACCAGAAGGTAAATCATAAGGGGAGCGTAAAATAAGTGTGCCGACTTCCTCTTGCTCTATTTGAGCAATCAGTGGCTTAATATCTACTAAATTTTGACAATCTACCGTAGTCACCGCTTTATCGCTGTGAGGACTTAATTCATGTAATAACTGAGCGAGTAGATGTCGCCCTGTCCCCATCTCACCTTCAATCATTAAGTCTTTATCAATATCAGCAATTTGCTGTACTTGCTGTCTAATGGCGGTAATTTGTGCACTATCGCCAACTAGACGCTCTTGAGTGGTGGTGCTCATCGTTTTTCTAAGTGAAAGAAGTGATTTTCGCTCTTTATGCGCTTTAGCAACTAACTCTAAAAATAGCGGTGGATTAATGGGCTTTTCAATAAAATCATAAGCGCCTTTTTTAACGGCCTCTACAGCAAGGGGTATATCACCGTGGCCGGTGATCATAATCACCGGAATACGAGGATCAATTTGTTGAATACGCGCTAAGACTTCCATGCCATTCATCGCAGGCATGTAAATATCTAACACTACCGCACCTTCATATTCTGGTGTCAGCAGACTCAATGCTTTTTCTGGCGAATCAGTCACTCTGGCAACCATTCCGGCAAGATTAAGCAAATGACGATAAGATTCGAGAATATCCTCATCATCATCAATTAATAGTATATCAATATCAGACAGCAGTGACTGTGTCATGAGTAAACTCCAAAACAACCATCGCACCGCCATTTAATGCCGATGCTAAGTAAATTTCATAACCAAACCGTTGCATAATAGAACGGCAAATCGATAGCCCTAACCCTAGTCCAACATCTTTGGTGGTGGTAAAAGGGGTGAATAATTTTGGTAAAACATCAGCATTAAATCCTTTGCCACTATCGGTAATGCCTACTCGTTGATATTTAGCTTCATCCGATAATAGGTCGACGCTGATCTGACTTTCGCCCATTCCCGCGACCGCATCCATTGCATTAACAAACAGGTTAACTAAGACCTGCTCTATTTGTGTTGGATCGGCACAAATATTCAGTTCACTGGGGATATTATTGATAATGGTGCACTGCTCTCGTTTAGAGCGCGATTCCACTAATACCATGGCACTTTCCACCAGCCCTTGTAACGGCGCTGAAACATAACTAACTTCAGATGAGGATTTTTTAGAAAAATTACGTAATGCCGTAATGATCCTATTCATACGAGCACATAATTTTTCAATACGCTCAATGGGATCAGGAAGTTGGTCATATTTCTCCATCTGTAGTGTTAATTTAACGCTATATAAATAGGTATTAATGGCTGAGAGAGGTTGATTTAATTCATGAGCAAGACTGGTCATTGCCTGTCCTACTACTGCCATTTTGGCCGCTTGCACTAACTCTTCTTGTGTCTGAATTAAGTGTTTTTGTGCTTGTTCACGACGCACAATTTCTTCATTTAATTGTTGGTTCTTTTCTTGTAAATCTTGGGTTTTTAATGCCACAAGATGTTTTAATTCTAATCGACTTAATTCTTGGCGAGTAATATCCGTGATAGTCACAATATATTTATGCTCGTCTTTATGAGGATATTCGCGAATATTAAATTGCAGAAAATGAGGCTTTCCTTGTTTTACCATGCTCACAATAGACTCACTTTGCCCAAACAAATAAAGCGGACTTGTGGGACTAAACTGCGCTCTTAATGTCGTATTGGCTTCACCACTAAATAATAACCATAATGGTTTATTGCTCTGTTCATGACCAATACCTAATAAAGTAGCAGCACTGGGATTGACGGTTTCCATACGTCCATCATGATGACAAGTAATTAAACTGGCATCGGTATTATTAATCAGATTCAGGGCATTCGTGGCTTCAACTTCTTTCATTTGACGCCAAAAGCGCCGCAAACGGCGACTTAATAATCCAATTTCATCTTGCCCTTCAATTAATACAGGCTCTGTTAAATGACCTTTAGCAACATGGGCGAGATCATCACTCAACTTATTTAATCTAGCAATCAGTCGCCTATCTATTAAGATTTTCATGACAATAATGCTGAGCAATAGTGAAGCAACGACAATTAAGATAATGACAATTTTTCCCGTTGCCATCAGTTGTCGCGTATTATCATTGAGCTTATTCAATGCTTCACTGGTGGCAAGCACATTACTTCTTACTGCATTATCAAACTGAGATAATTTTTCATTTAATTTAGGGGTAAGTGCTTTAAGTTTTTTTTCGGTTTCGACATCATCAATCAATGTTTGATAGATATCACCGTCAAAACGAGTGATCGCAATAATTTCTTGCAATACTTGGCGATGAGCAATGGTAGAAGGATAGCTTTTTAATTTCTGATTTAAAACGATAATTTCATCAATTTTGACACTTATATAGTGAAATGCGACATCAATATCACGGCTATAGCGTTGATGTGCAATTTCTTCCACTAAGCTAATTAATTCATTTTCTGTAGTGAATAACTCTTGAAGTAACGTTGATTCTAAAAGCAGTTGTAAGCTATTTTCCTGTACATTTTTTTCATTAAGCATTTGGCTGACATGCCACTCAATTTCATTAAGTAGAGGCTTGATATCTTCACCTACCGCATCATGCATCCAAGCCAATTGACCTAAAAGCTGTGCTAACCTATTTTCGAGTTCACGACGTTTATCTAATAAAATATCTTGCTGCTCAATTAAGTTTGATAAGTCATCCACTAATTGATTATAAAAAGTGCGTTGTGATTGTTGCTCAATCGGAAACTCGCGCAGATTATCTAATAGTTGATAAATTTGCTGTTTTTGTTGTTCTGAAACTGATTTACGTTGTGTTTGCTCACGCTCTTTTAATAGCATCTGTAAATTAGTGCTGTAACGCTCCATATTATAGCTGGTGGTTAACATAGGTAAGGAGTCACCAACAGACGCATTGATTTGAGTGGCTAATTTTCCCCACATAAAAAATATCACCCCACCAATCAATAAAGTGAGTAACGAACTAAAGATAAACGCCAAATAAAGGCGTCTACCGAGTTTGCCCGATTGCTTAGGCATTAATATCTGCATCCATCATACCTTTCAAAAAAACAGTATTTTCAACTGTATATCTGAACCACAAGGCGGTTAGGGAGATTTAGTTTCTTTCAATAAAACTAATGCTTGTTCAAGTTTTTCCGCTTCTAATGTACGCCATTGGTACAAAACGGCTAACGCTTGATCTGAATATTCCCGCTGATCGGCTTCTTTCATAAATAAGGCTTGTAATGTCGGTGAATTGGCTTCTTTTTCGCTAATTAGCACTGAACTGGCTATTTTTCGGGCTTGATTGGTTGCTGCGATCCGTTCTGGTGATCGATTTTGTTGTTTTTCTGCCTCGTGGATCTCATTCCAAACTTGGCGCATTAATGGAAAATTATGGGTGATCATTTGATCAAAAAGAACATTGACCACTTCGCTACGGCGATAGGCTTCATTACTGTTTAAAATAAACTCAGTATTATTAGCAAGCTCATCATTATTACGTAAAATTTCTTTGCTGAGGGGGATCTTCGCCATATCACTTTTATAGATAATCTCTTGTCCTTCATCCGATAAAAGAAAGGCGATAAATTTGGCCGCAGTATCTCTTTTACTGCTTTCAGCCACAATAGCGACATAAGCAGGTAAAATAATTGATTTATCAAAATAACTAAAATCAACAAAATCAAAGCGTTTTTGGTGGTTAAAAGCGTAATTATCAATAATAGGCCCCGCCCCCACAATACCTCTGGCAATAGCGTCACTCACTCGTGAACTACGTGCCGATATCGAAGAAAGGTTACCACTGGTTTCTAGTAAAATTTGCCATCCGCGCTCCCAACCATATTCTTGCAGCACATTTTCAACCATCAGTTGCATCGTGCCAGAGTTGGCTGGTGTCGTCATAGTTAAGTGCCCTTGGTAAATCGGATCACTTAAATCAATCCAACTTTTAGGTGCCGGAATACCTAACTTTTGCAAGTATTGTCTGTTACTCATGATCCCAATACCTGAATAACCCACCGTGGTTATTTTGTCATTTAAGATATCACTATGACGAGTTAGCCATTTTGGTGTTTCATAGTTAATCGGTAAGCGCGCGAGTAGTCCTTCTCTATCTAAATGATGAAAAAAATTAGCCGAAGAGGACATCACTATATCAACAGGTTGCGTAGGATACTGCTTCATCATCCGTGTAGCGATCGCAACACGCCGATAAACCACTTGTACCTTAGTTTCAGGATAACGAGCACTAAAAGCTTCGGTAAGTGGTCGCATGGGTGTATCTGAAAGTGTTGTCAGTATAACCAATGGCTGCTCATCACTTTTTGCTGGAGTGATAAACAGCCAACTAAATAATAGTATGAGGCTAAAGATTATTTTTATTCTCATGACATACCCCTGATTTTGTGTTGAATAAACCTAAAAATGTGTTGAGCATCAAATTTCTGATATTTAGCAATATTTATTATTTTCAGTGAATGAGTCCTTAATGACCCATTTTCGATGATGATACGACGATATATTCACTCATTTTTAGTCCAACACCTAATAGCAATGTTACAAATTTGACTCACCGATTCAGCAGAATGTGTCAGCTCTGACTCAAATTAGCGCTTTTGCCCTCTGATGGCCTAAATGAATAGCATCTGCCCTGAAAAACAAAATCAGCTTCAGGCATGAATAATATTCGGAGTCATCTCTATGTTAAGTTTCTTTAAAACCAGAAAGGATCTGCCGCTAATCGAAGCGTCCAATGAAAAGATCCGCTCAATATATAAAAAATATCAGTGGCAGGCTTTTCTTGGGCTAGTACTAGGTTATGCCATGTTCTATGTGGTACGTATGGCACTTGGTGTCGTTAAAAAGCCGATGCTAGATGCCGGTATTGTGACCACTGCAGAACTAGGTTTAATGGGGTCGGCGTTCTTCTTTACCTATGCCTTTGGTAAGTTTTCCAATGGCTTCTTGTCGGATTATGCCAATATTGGCCGCTTTATGTCCATCTCGCTGATTGCGTCCTCTTTTGTTTGTATCTTTATGGGAATGTCGACTGCGAGCCTATTCTTCATTTTATTGTGGGGAATTAATGGTTGGTTCCAATCGGTAGGATCTGCCCCTTCTTGTGTGTCTATTTTCCAATGGTTTTCTCCGAAACAGCGCGGTACAGTCTATTCTATCTGGGGTGGCTCACGTAATATCGGTGAAGCAATCACTTGGATATTAACTGCGACCATAGTGAGTTTCTTTGGCTGGCGTGCCGGTTTTATCGGTGCAGGTATCGCGGGTATTGCAGCAGGTATCATCTTACTGATGATCTTAAAAGATCGTCCTCGTACTTATGGTCTACCTGATCCTGCCAGTGCATATGGTGAAGAGTCAGAAGCCGTTAAATCAAGTGATCCAAAAGAAACTCGCCGTGCTCAATTATTTGTCCTAAAACAACCTACCGTATGGATCATCGCTGCAGCTTGCGCTGCCATGTATATTTCACGCTACGCAATCAGTTCATGGGCGGTGCTTTATCTACAAGGCTCAAAAGGCTATTCACTGATTGATGCTGGCTTTGCTATGTCAACTTACCCTATTGCCGGCTTCTTTGGCGCCATCTTAGCCGGTATGGCCTCTGACAAACTATTTAATGCCAATCGTCATATCCCAACACTTATTTATGGTATCGCCAATATTGCCGGTTTCGCCCTCATGTTCTGGGGACCACAAAGCCGTGTTATGGATGCCATTGCATTAAGTATGATTGGTTTTGCTATGGGCGGACTGGTGGTGTTCTTGGCGGGCTTAACGGCTTGCGACCTGATGCCAAAAAACGCAGTAGGTGCAGTAAAAGGCTTTATCGGACTTTTTGCTTATATTGCCGCATCTGCTCAAGAGCTTGTTTCTGCCTCGCTGATCAAAGTCACGCAAGTCGGTGATGTCACTCACTATGATTTCACAACGGTACAGTATTTCTGGATTGGTTCTGCCATCGTGTCCATGATCTTAGCTACGCTGGTCTGGAATGCGAAAAAAGTCACCATGGATTAATAAATTAAGTTGTTATCAAGGGATACTTTTCAGTATCCCTCTTTAAAAAAGAGAATGTCACTATGCGTAAGACAAAAATTGTTGCGACTCTTGGCCCTGCTAGTTGCTCAGAACAGATGATTGAAAAACTGATTTTAGCTGGCGCTAATGTATTTCGTTTAAATTTTTCACATGGTACTCGCGAACAGCATCAGTCCACAGCCGCAACTATCCGTCAGGTCGCAAAAAAACATCGTGTATTTATCGGCATTTTAGCTGATCTGCAAGGCCCTAAGATCCGTATAGCGAGTTTTAAAAATAATGCTATTCAATTAACACAAGGGGATAGTTTTATCCTCAATGCAGATTTAGACAGCACACAAGGCGATGAACAACAAGCGGGGTTAGATTACCCACAACTTGTACAAGAAGTCACACCAGGGAATATTCTGTTACTTGACGACGGTAATATCCAATTAAAAGTCCATGCAGTAAATAATAATAATATTGAGACAGTGGTCACTGTCGGTGGAAAATTATCTAACCGTAAGGGAATTAATTTACTCGGCGGCGGTTTATCCGCACCAGCCTTAACGGACAAAGATAAGCAAGACATACACACAGCAGCCGCTATTCAAGCAGATTATATAGCCGTTTCTTTCCCTCGTAACGGTGCTGATATTGAATATGCCCGTCGTTTAATTGTTGCTGCTGGCAGTCAGGCAAAAATTGTTGCCAAAGTAGAGCGTGCAGAAGTCGTTTCATGTCAAGCCAATATGGATGACATTATTAAAGCATCGGATGTCATTATGGTAGCGCGAGGGGACTTGGCGGTTGAAATTGGCGATGCCTGTCTTCCTGGTGCACAAAAACAGTTAATTGCTCGTTGCCGTGCTCTAGGCTGCCCGGTTATTACAGCCACCCAAATGATGGAGTCCATGATTGAAAATCCAATGCCTACCCGTGCGGAGGTGATGGATATCGCTAATGCAGTAGGTGATGGCACAGATGCGGTGATGCTTTCTGCAGAAACAGCTGCAGGTAAATATCCTGAAGAAGCCGTTCGTGCAATGGCTCGTGTTGCAGAAGGTGCAGAGCGCTCTTTTGCCGCCAATGCCGAAAACCCATGGCAATCCCCTTCTTACTATTCACAAACAGGCCGTTGGATTGCTTTAGCGGCGACCACAGCAGCTTTTCATAATGATAAACATCTGAGCGTTGCTGCTTTAACTGACAATGGTCAATCAGCCACGCTTCTATCGCGCTTTATGCCAAATAACAATATCTATGCATTAACAGATAACCCCGCACTTGCGGGTCAGTTGACTGTATTACGTGGTGTAACGCCTGTCACTTATCAACGTCAAAATAATAATGATGGTGATGAAAACATCATGCAAAAACTGCAAACAGAGGGATTATTAACAGATATTCATTCACTCTTAATCACCCGTTTATCGACCTTTGAAAAAACCGGTGAAAGTGACTGTTGTCATCTAGTTCCGGTAAAACAAGTTACAACAGCTTTAACTTAATTGTCTGTTATCAAATAGCTTATGAGAGAGGCAACCTGAAGAGGCCAATAACAAGAAAAACAGTATAGCCAATTATTTTAGCCACATGGAACGTGGCTATTTTTCTTTTTAATGCACCTAACCATCATTATCTATTAAAAAATAGTGCTCCTAGCTGTTGTTTTTTTTCGACAGCATCCCAATATTAATTCCTATATTCACTGTATTAATAGGAGAATATGATGGCAAGTGGATGGGCAAATGATAGTGCTGTTCAAGAACAAATTGATGCCACTATTGATGATGCCATTGCAAGAGCGCGTAACCAAATGACTCAGGGAGAAAGTGCTGAGTTTTGTGATGAGTGTGGTGAAGCAATTCCATTAGCTCGGCAAAAAGCGATTCGAGGGGTTCGCTATTGTATTAACTGCCAAGAGGCGATAGATAAAAAATATAATACCTTTAGTGGCTATAATCGCCGTGGTAGTAAAGATAGCCAACTCAGATAATGAGCACACTTCTTATACAAAAAACTGTACCTTATGTAAGCTTACTCAATCAAGGTACAGTTTATTTTATTCAATCAACTCACGAGTTAAATTTTGCTGACTTTCTTAGCACTTAAACTATGGCTCATTTCAGTAATTATCTTTAAGAAATTATCAATATGGGAACGTTCCGTATTCGGGTTCATAAAGACAGCTTTTTCTCCCGGAATATAAACATAGCGATTATTTTTTGCATACTTAGAGCAAGCAATAGAATCAACCCAGTTGGTAAATAATCCCTTTTTACCCCGTTGTAAGAATAATTTTCTATGCCATTGTGCATTATGAACCATAAAGTCATAGGCTTCTTTATCTGTCGCACAGGTTGATTCTAGATCAAAGGCAACATTAGGATCAGAGACTAAGTTTGGATCATATAATTTAAACCCAACACTTGGGCCTTGGTTTTGAGGCACTATGACTTTGGCATTCCCCATAGCAAGTAATTGATGGCGCATATAGTTCGCGTTTTGTAGACAATGGGCAATGATGGTTTGATAGCCTTCAATCCCCATATAATGCATTGCAGAATAAGCACCAAAAATACCAACCCCACTACGTGTACATTCAATAGTTGATTGTAAATGGGTTTGACCTTCTAATTCATGTTCAAAGTAAGTGAAGTTTTCCGGATCATTTTCAAGGGCAACAAAGTCATTGCCATTTTTCACTAACACTAAACTTGAGGTATAAGGTACATATCCCCACTTATGGAAATCGATAGTAATTGAATCAGCATATTTTAGATGTTTAAATTTCGCCACATTTTGGCGTAAACCTTCTAAAGTAATATCGTTGATAGCCAGAGGGTTGCTATTAAAATCATAATCTAAGAAGAAAATAATTGGCCAACCTACTGCTGCATCGACGTGAATATGTGGTTTAACCGCGATTTCAAATTCTTCACACAGACGATCTCTTAATTCGCAAACGCCTTTAACATCATCAACACCAAAGGTGTCCGTCGTCCCTGTCGTCAGCATAATAGTTGGTACTTTACACTTAACAGTAAAACAAGCTCTTAATTCACGCTCTAAGTGTTCCAAATTAATCGTATTATCTTCGGACACCTTAATGCGGATAGTCTTGTTATTAACATCAACCCCTAATAGCGCCAAGTTGGTCATATTAGAATAATGGCCCCCTTGAGAGTTAATAATACGATAATCCTGATCGGCTGCCATGCCTAAATGTTTAGAATTAGGCATTGATTTACGTAAACCAAATAGATAACCATATAAGTTACACATGGTGCCACCTTGGGTGAAAACCCCAGAGGCGACTTCGGGATCGTACCCTACTAATTTAGCTACTTTTTTAATGGTGACTTTTTCTAAAACGTCAGCAACACCTGAGTATTCACAATAAACCATATTAGGATTGCCCATTAATCCTAATATTGAGCCATAAACACCCGGATCGCTTGGCATCGCAATGACATTTTCAACCGCTAATGGATTTTCCCAGTTTTTGCATAACGTCGACACTAACATGAGTAACTCGTTAGGATCATTCTCTGGGTAATTAATATGTTGCTGGATCTGCCCATCAGCCATTAAACGGTCAAATAACACCTGTCCATTCTCATAACACTGTAATTGATCCTTATCATTCGTCATGGTCTTTCTAAACTGTGTAATAGACTGAATGGTTTTATCCTGAAATATCGGCCAATACTGCGGATCACGGCTGAAAAAGTGAGCAATAACATCACGGTACTTCTTCTCAAATTCAGCATTTAGAATGTTAGCAGAAGATAAACCCAACAAATCTTGACTTTTCACTATATTCTCCAAATAAAAACCGACAATAGCTTAAATAAACTGAATAGCAATACTATACATTTTCTTATTAAAATAGTTAGTGATCTATATATAACAGTTGTTATTTAAATAGTTAACTAATAATTTATTTTATTTAAAACATATCAATAAGATAGGGATAAATGGCAAGCTATATTGACAGTCATCGCACTCCTAACCTTGCTTTTATGTGACTGACATCACAATAAAAATAGTCTCACTATTAGCATTATCGCCGAAATTAACTGTAATAATTTGATATATAATGAAAAAATATTAAAACCAAATAACTTATTGAAATTATTAGAATAGATATTTAATTAAATTAATTAATCTATTTTTAATGAAATTAATGCAATTAAAATTGCATTTAATGTAACTACAATACTCAAAATAAGAACAAAAAACTACATTATGCTTTATTAATAGATAATTTATTTTTTACTTAACTTTTACGTGACATTAAATATTAAAATAATAGTTAATGATGCTAAAGCGGCTTAATAAAAACAATCAAGTCAATAACATTAGTTATTTATACTAAAAATAATTAAAAAATTAGCATAAGTTAAAAACTTAATATATTAAACTGTTAGGGCAAATAGTATTGCTAAGCGATGATAACGAACTTTACTAATAAACTGATAATAGTGATGAAACAGCTGAAATAGCTAATAGAAAATTGAGTAGGAAAATCAAATTGAGATGGGGATTAATACATAAAGCGGGAACAGTATTTCTTCCCGCTTTATTAATTAGAATTCGACCTTAATGTACAAAAATTAAAATAGTCCCAATAATGTGCCAACACCTAGGGTAAAGAAGCTAAATAGCCAAATCCAACCAAATGAGTAACGTAAATGTTTACCCATATCAGTGCCTGCAAGCCCCATAGCAAGCCAAGCGGCTGGTGAGAATGGACTTACAAAGGTTCCGGCATTATTACCTATGGCCATAGCATACACAACATCAGCAACATGGACACCACCACTAGCAGTGACCTCCTGCACAATAGGCAATAGCGCAAAATAATAAGCATCAGTGCTGGTAAAGATATCCATGGGAACGCCTAATATACCCACAACAATATGCAAATTATCAACCCAATGAGAAGGTAATACTGCTGCTAAATCGAGAGCAATAGCTTCCAGCATTTTCCCATTAGACATGATGCCTAAAAAAGCACCTGCCGCTAAAATAATTGCTACCATAGAGAGTGCTTGAGGAGCATGATGATTAATTATCGCTATTTGATCTTTCGGCTTAGGATAGTTGATCACTAGGGCGGCTGATAATGCAACCATAAAAATATAAGGCGCCGAAAATAATCCTAAGGCTAAACACGTGATTGAGCCGATAATTAACAGAAGGTTGATCAAAAATTTTTGTGGTTTTTCTGTTCCTGTTTCTGGCTGATCTTCATCAAATTGTCTTAATAAAGAATCTTGCTCATAAGGCGTAGTCCCTTTTAGTTTTGCTTTAGCAATACGTTTGGTTTCTCGCACTCCCATAACCGCGGCAAAGAGCATCGAGCCAAAAATACCAATTATCTGTACTGGGATGATCTTTTGCCACAATTCCGCAGCCGAAATACCGGTTACAGCCGAGGCTCTACCTAAAGGCCCTCCCCAAGGTACCATATTCATCACCCCCATACTGGTGCACATAATTAGCAACATAAGATAAGGGCTCATACCTAAACGGCGATATAGCGGTAAAAAAGCAGGAATAATAATTAAGAATGTCGCCGCACCCGAACCATCTAAATGTACAACAGCCGCGACTAACGCTGTGACAATACACACTATAATGACATTGCCACGGGTGATACTGATCATCATTCGGATCAGAGGATTAAAAATATGCAGATCTTTCATTATGCTAAAAAAAAGTATCGCGAATAAAAACATCGTTGCGACACTACTCACCTTTTTAATACCTAATTCAAAAAAAGTAGATATTTCAGTAAATGAATAACCTGCGACAAGCGCACCAATTAATGGTATGACCGACATTGCAATAATTGGGCTTGTTTTCCCCATCATTAGTAATGTCACAATAGAAATAATAATGAGTAATCCGATAATCGTTAGCACATGAGGATCCTTGTAGTCGTTATTATATTTGCACTTTATGTTACAAAAATGCTAACCACTCATGTAAAAACAGTTTCAATGATGTGAAGTTAATCACCGATTATTTTCTATATAAATATACTTAGTAAAAATCCTAATTATATTAAATAAAGTTAAAAATCAAATAAATAAAAAGAAAAATAGACATAAAAAAACCCAATGCAACATTGGGTTTCAATTCAATTTAAGCAACGAAATGTATCAATTAGTCTTCTAATAACAGAACAGATTCTAATGCAATTTCAATCATTTCATTAAAGGTAGTTTGGCGCTCTTCTGAGGTTGTTTGTGTACCTTTCTTAATGTGATCAGAAACAGTACAAATTGTCAGGGCACGTGCACCATATTCCGCAGCTACACCATAAATACCTGCTGCTTCCATTTCAACACCTAAGATGCCGTATTTTTCCATCACATCAAACATTTCTGGATCAGGCGAGTAGAAAAGATCCGCTGAGAAAATATTACCCACACGAACTTTAATATCTTTTGCTTTCGCAGCAGATACAGCATTTTGTACTAATTCAAAATCAGCAATAGCCGCAAAATCTTGGTCTTTAAAGCGTAAGCGGTTAACTTTAGAATCTGTACATGCTCCCATACCGATCACAACATCACGTAATTCAACATCTGGTAATACCGCACCACATGAACCCACGCGAATAATCACTTTTACACCAAAATCAGTAATTAGCTCTTTAGCATAAATTGAGCAGGAAGGAATACCCATACCGTGGCCCATTACAGAAATTTTACGGCCTTTATACGTACCAGTAAAACCTAACATGCCACGAACATTATTTACTTGACGTACGTCTTGTAAAAAAGTTTCAGCAATGTATTTAGCACGAAGCGGGTCGCCCGGCATTAAAACGACATCAGCAAAATCGCCCATTTCTGCGTTAATATGAGGGGTAGCCATAATTCTTCCTTTTAATATTGATCTTTCACTATTCAAATATAATTCGGTAGACATATTGCTATGCCTACCGAAGTAAAATTAAAACATTGCTTTACCGTATTCTACTGGTGATAAACCGAAGTATTTCACAACAGTTTGTCCGATATCAGCAAAAGTTTCACGGTGACCTAATGAACCTGGTTTAACTTTTGGCCCATAAACCAGAACCGGAATGTGTTCACGGGTATGATCTGAACCTTGCCAAGTTGGGTCACAACCATGGTCTGCGGTTAGGATCAAAATATCATCTTCTTTCACTAATTCCATCAGCTCAGGTAAGCGACGGTCGAATAATTCGAGTGCTTCACCATAACCGACAACATCACGACGATGACCATAAGATGAGTCGAAATCAACAAAGTTAGTGAAAACGATAGTGTTATCACCCGCTAATTTCATCTCTTCAATCGTTGCATCGAACAGAGCATCAATACCTGTTGCTTTCACTTTCTTAGTAATACCTACATTTGCATAGATATCAGCAATTTTACCGATAGAGACAACGTGGCCTTGTTTTTCATCAACCAGTTTTTTCAACATAGTTGGTGCTGGTGGCTCAACAGCTAAATCATGACGATTACCTGTACGTGAGAAATTGCCTGGTTTGTCGCCAATAAATGGACGAGCAATGACACGACCGATATTGTAATCACCTTTGTTTAGTTCATCACGAGCAATTTCACATAGCTCATATAATTTATCTAAACCGAAGGTCTCTTCATGACAAGCAATTTGGAAAACGGAGTCAGCAGAAGTATAGAAAATAGGTTTCCCAGTTTTCATATGCTCTTCACCCAGTTCATCCAGAATAACCGTACCAGAAGCGTGACAGTTACCTAAATAACCCGGCAAATTGGCACGTTTAACAATGTTGTCTAGCAACTCTTGAGGGAAAGAGTTTTTCAAATCTTTAAAGTATCCCCAATCAAATAATACAGGGACACCCGCGATTTCCCAGTGGCCTGACGGTGTATCTTTACCAGAAGAGATCTCACTCGCGTAGCCATAAGCACCAATAATTTCCGCATCTTTGTCTAAACCAACAGGGAATTTACCTGTTGATTCTTCAGCCGCTTTACCTAAACCTAAACGGCAAAGATTAGGTAGGTGAAGAGGACCTTTACGACCATCTTTATCCGCTTTACCTTCTGCAAATGCTTGTGCGATATGTCCTAAAGTGTCTGCGCCTTGGTCACCGAATTTCTCCGCATCACCAGCAGCACCGATACCAAAGGAATCTAATACCATGATATGTACACGTTTCATAATTCTCTCTCCTGTGTCATTTTCCGTAGACCACGGATATGTCACTTATAAATCATCATTGAGTTCTTATTCGCTGACTTGGCGATACACCATTGGTGACGTTTCACGTTTTGTCTCACCAATTACCATCGCTTTACGGACTTCTGCCGCAGCTTCTTGCCATGATTTTTCACTATTGGCATGGATCATCGCGAGTGGTGTATCTGTATTGATTTCTGTTCCTAGTGCCGCGATTTCACTTAATCCAACACTGTAATCAATAGCATCAGTTGCTTTACGGCGACCACCGCCTAAAGTCACAACTGACATACCTAAAGCACGGGTATCCATTTCTGTGACAAAACCGGCTTTCTCAGCAAATACAGGCTTACTTAATACCGCCGTTGGCAGGTATTTATTGTAGTTTTCAACAAAATCTGTAGGACCATTTTGGGCAGCAACCATACGAGCAAAGACTTCCGCTGCTTTACCGTTATCCAGCACATCTTGCAGTTTTTGGCGAGCTTGTTGACGTGAGTCAGCTAAACGACCTGACACTAACATTTCTACACACAATGCCATCGTAACTTCAAATAAGCGTGGATTACGGTATTCACCCGTTAAGAATTGTACTGCTTCACGGACTTCTACTGCATTACCTGCACTTGAGGCTAATACTTCATTCATATCAGTCAGTAGTGCTGTAGTTTGGCATCCGGCGCCATTTGCTACTTGTACAATTGATTCTGCTAGCTCTTCCGATTTCTGATATGTTGGCATAAAGGCACCTGAGCCAACTTTAACGTCCATCACTAATGCATCCAAACCTTCAGCTAATTTTTTACCTAAAATAGATGCAGTGATAAGCGGAATTGAATCAACGGTAGCAGTAATATCACGTGTAGCGTAAAAGCGTTTATCAGCAGGTGCTAATGAATTGGTTTGCCCAATAATTGCTACACCAACATGACGAATAATATCGCGGAATTTTTCATCATCAGGGAAAATATCAAAGCCGGGAATAGCCTCAAGCTTATCAAGAGTTCCACCAGTATGACCTAATCCACGACCAGAAATCATCGGAACATAACCACCACAAGCAGCGACCATTGGCCCTAACATCAGTGATGTAACATCGCCAACACCGCCTGTTGAGTGTTTATCAACAATAGGACCATTTAAGTTTAGACTCTTCCAGTTTAGTACAGTACCGGAATCACGCATGGCTAATGTCAAAGCCACACGTTCAGGCATGGTCATATCATGAAAATAAATTGTCATTGCAAGTGCTGCAATTTGACCTTCAGAAACAGTATTATCTCTGACGCCATTAATGAAAAAACGGATCTCTTCTTCAGTTAAAGGATGACCATCACGCTTTTTACGAATAATTTCTTGGGCAAGAAACACTGCAACCTCCTGGTATTATAGCATTGATAACGCCCACCCATTGTAGGGTAGGCATACTTCATAAATGAATTAATAACCACTAGACGATTTTTGTTCGCCATGACCGAGTGTGGCTAATAAATTACCTAACAGACTTGATGCACCAAAACGGAAGTGGCGAGCATCAACCCAGTTATCACCCATAATACGGTTTGCTAATGCAAGGTATTGCGCAGCTTCTTCAGCTGTACGTACCCCACCCGCTGGTTTAAAACCAACTTCTTTGCCAACACCCATATCATGGATCACTTGAAGCATTAATTCAGCGCTTTCCAGTGTTGCATTAACAGGCACTTTACCTGTGGATGTTTTGATAAAATCAGCACCTGCTTTAATTGAGATTTCAGATGCTTTACGAATGAGCGCAACATCTTTCAACTCACCCGTTTCAATAATAACTTTCAGTAAAGCACCCGCTTTAGCGCAAGCGTCTTTACATGCTTTAACGATATCAAAACCGATCTGTTCATTACCTGCCATTAATGCGCGGTAAGGGAAAACAACATCAACCTCATCAGCACCATAAGCTAATGCTGCATTAGTTTCAGCTAATGCGATATCTAAATCATCATTACCATGAGGGAAGTTAGTTACGGTTGCAATACGAATTTCTGGTGTTCCCTGTTCACGTAATACTTTACGAGCCAGTGGAATAAAGCGTGGGTAGATACAGATTGCGGCTGTATTACCTTCTGGGCTTTTCGCCTGATGACATAGTTTTGTCACTTTTTCATCAGTGTCGTCATCATTTAAGGTGGTTAAATCCATCAAAGACAGCGCAAGGCGCGCTGCAGCGGTTAAATCTGTCATAAAACTCTCCAACGATGTTTCTCAAGCCCTCTATGGGCATACGCTTTAAGGTTAGCGATTAATTTTGTTGGCGAGCGGACTTGGTTCCTTGAAGATGTGGTTGTAACAAGTGCTACAACGACAGCTGAGCTCCCTCTCACCGCGCTATGCTCACTTCGGCGACCCGTCATTGAGCTTTCGCCATTCCATGAAGTTTCAGCACATCTTATTTGAACACGCTAGAGAACAATTAGATGTGCTTTCTGTCACAATAATAAAATGAAACTTGCAACTAAAGACATTAAATTGTGATTAGAATCACAAAAATTTTATTTTCTGGTTTAATGTTACTCGAATAAAGTCAGTAAGTCGTCTTTATAACGTAAAAACTTTTACTTTTAATGAAATGACTCATTAATTGGCTAACTTCTCTACAAGTTGCGAAGTAACTCACATATATATAAAGGTAGTTAACATTACAACAGAAAACAAACAAAAAGAGCAGATAAGCAATTACCTATCTGCTCTGTAAATACTTTCTTATTTAAGCAGCAACCACAGCCATTGCGGTTAATGCAAAAAAGAAGCCGGCGATGGTTGCACTCATTAAGTTAGAGAGTGTACCCGCCAAAACGGCTTTCATACCTAAGCGTGCGACATCTTTACGACGGTTTGGTGCCATTCCCCCTAAACCACCCAGTAATACCGCAACAGAGGAAAGGTTAGCAAATCCACACAGCGCAAAAGAGATAATCACTTTTGTTTGTTCAGACAAGGCCATTAAGCCCGCTGCTGCTAATTGTGATTCATCTTGCAGATATTTACTAAACTCCGAGTAAGCATAGAATTCGTTGATCACCAGTTTTTGACCAATAAAAGAGCCAGCAATGGTTGCCTCACTCCAAGGCACACCAATTAAGAAGGCGATTGGTGCAAATACCCAGCCTAAGATTAATTCTAGCGAGAAGTCTTCATAACCGAACCAGCCACCAATTCCGCCAAGAATACCATTAATTAAGGCAATTAATGCGACAAAAGCGAGTAGCATTGCACCTACGTTTAACGCAAGTTGTAATCCTGAAGAAGCCCCTGATGCCGCAGCATCAATAATATTAGCGGGTTTTTCTTCATCACTTAAGTTATCAAAAGCATCTTTTTGATCATCAGGTGTTTCTGTTTCAGGAACCAAGAGTTTTGCGAAGAGTAAACCACCTGGTGCCGCCATAAATGAAGCGGTGATCAAATACTCCAATGGCACACCCATACTTGCATAACCTGCCAGTACCGAACCTGCCACTGATGCTAATCCACCACACATCACCGCAAAAAGTTCTGAGGTTGTCATTCTAGCAATATAGGGGCGAACCACCAGTGGTGCTTCTGTTTGTCCAACGAAGATATTGGCTGTTGCAGACATTGATTCAGTACGAGAAGTGCCTAATACTTTTTGTAATCCGCCACCTAAAATCTTGATGACAAATTGCATGATACCTAAGTAATAAAGTACTGCTATCAATGAAGAGAAGAACACAATAACAGGTAAAACACGCAAAGCAAAAACAAAGCCACCGCTGCCAAATAGCTCAAACATTTTGTCGGAAACTAAGCCAGCAAAAAGGAAGCTCATGCCGTTTTCACCATAATCGATGACATTTTTAACGGCATCAGAAATAGCCAATAACACTTTACGGCCACTTTCTGAATAAAGTACAAATGCGCCTAAACCAATTTGAATAAGGAATGCGCCACCGACCGTGCGTAATCTAATTGCTCGTCGGTTGCTGGAGAAAAGAATGGCTATCAATATCAATGTGGCCATTCCGACCAAGCTCATAATGAGGTGCATTGAAGGATCCCTGTTCATATAAAAATTTAATGGATTATCAATAAGCTTATTACTAAGTTTATTGACTCTTTTTTTGCCAGATAATTATACCTAGTCCCAGAAAAGAACCCTCTATATCCATCACATTTAGCATCTTAAAAAAGTAACATAAAAGTCACAAATGAGATCTAAATCACACTAAAAAGCAAAAAACGCACTTAATGGATAAAGTTTATTTGGAAAAGTGGTTAGCAGTTTAATAAAAAACGGTAATACGAATGGCAGAATAATTACTAATTTTCTTAAAACTAGGCATCATCTGTTAACTGAAATAATTGTAGACTATTCAGGTAAAGTTGGTTTGCAATAACCTCGGCTGACTCTTGACGCAATTCACAAAGAGAAGAAAAAACAGCGAGAATTCGTTCAGGGCGGTTAGGCTCGCCTTGAAAACCACTTACAGGCATATCAGGCGCATCCGTTTCTAATAACAAGCGCTCTAAGGGTAGAGAGGCAATTGCACGACGTGTTTTTTGTGCGCGTGGATAAGTGATAGTGCCCCCTACCCCAATAAAATAGCCTTGTTGAACAAAACGTTCTGCTTGTTGTAGACTGCCGGAAAACCCATGGATCACACCTTTACGAGGAACTGAATAACGGCGCAAAATAGCACTTAGGTTATCATGAGTTTTACGTGAATGAAGGATCACAGGCAGATCAAATTCTATCGCCAATTTAAGTTGTGCTATTAAAAATTGTTGCTGTTTTTCCGGATGTGGATTTGTCATATAGTTATCCAAACCCATCTCCCCCATTGCAACACAACGTGGCGTCGTTTTTAGGCGTGTTTTAAGTTCAATCAAGTGCTGCTCTGTATGCGCTTCAATATATAAAGGATGCAAACCTAGTGCACAATATAGTGCATTGTTATAACGAGACAATTCCGTTACCGCGTCCCAATTCCACTGAGCAACCGCAGGAATAATAATTTTTTTTACCTGAGCCTGTTGTGCTAAAGCAAGGCTATTCTCAAGGTCGTGATAAAAGACGGGAAAATCAAAATGACAATGCGTATCAATAAATCGACTCATTCTTGAACACTCCTTACTTCAGGGTGCACACTCCGAGTTCCTTTTTGAATGATTTCGGCATCTTCCGCTTTATCTGCTTTTGCTTCATTTTCAAATAGGCTAAATATTTTTTTATCGTGTTGCTGAAATTTTTTCTTAGAGAAGTGTTGACCAATAGTGGCTAGAAAATAGCGCCCACAGCGTCTACCAACATGATAATCATGATTTAATGCACTTAAACGGCTTCCTAATGCACTAGATTGTAGTGTTGTTGGTGGATATATTTCAATGATAACGGCATCTTCAGGTGGAGATTGGATAAATCTTAGTGTGTCAGTATAAGTTTCAATATGGACTTGAGCCATATTGAGAAAGCGTTGAAAACGGCCATTCTCAAACCATTTTCCCATTTTATCCACCCACTCGGTGGTATATTGATATTCAGACGGTACGGTTCGTATAACGACAATTGTACGACAACCACGACGATAAGCCTCTTTTACCGGGATCGCATCACTAATACCGCCATCATGGTAAACAACATCTTGAAATAAAACACCATTGCGATAAAACGCGGGGATCGCACTGGAGGCTTTCACAATATCAAGCCATGTGCTTTTTTCTGGTTGAAAATAATTTGCCTTAAAATTGTCGGAGCGACTTGCCACCATATAAAACTCGCGACCACTATCGAAACGACGTAATGCTTTAGGCATATTTAAAGGCATTTCTTTCGAAGTGGTTTCTATATACCAGTCAAGATCGAGTAAATTCCCCCCC
>NZ_BAABMO010000011.1:0-109424 GCF_054767435.1 Proteus sp. MB838 | reverse complement strand
GCTTTACAGTGTAAATTTTAAAATGAAATATAACTAATTGTTATTTATAGAATAAATAACCCTATTTCATTATCTGTCAATATATTATTACAAAATTCTACTAAATTTTGTCGCATTCTTTTCATTAAATGACTAGCTTAATTAAATTGTTTTTGCAATCTATAAAAAATGACATTAAATTAAACAAATGATTTATCTTAAATTAGAAATGGCAACTTCAATGTCTAATATCTAAAAAAAAACCACATCATAATAAAGAAAACATTCTATTTTTTATTTTTAATACTCTTTAAATAATAAAGAAGCTACTACTTTATATTCTTTTTATTTATTGGTATTAAATACAGTGATACTTATATAATAATTTTGGGCGAAAAATGAATACAATACAATGTGGTGAAAACACTAAACAAGATTGCGTTATTCAAAAACTCTCTTATTTTTATCCGCAATATCAAATATTAGAAAATAACCAAAAAGCTTTATACATAATCAGAAATAATGCGCTGGTATTACAAAACTGCACAAATACAATAACTATTAACAAAGATCAGATTATTTTCTTACAACAAGGAAATTATACCATAAAAACGCTAGGCAATGAGCCTTGTGAAACAATTTATATTCCTCTTTCTGATGATTTCTTAAGAAATTTCATGTCAAAAAATAGTGATATTCTCAGTAATATCGATAGAGAGGAAAATTTCTCATCGGCTTTTATCTGTTTTGAAGATTCACCTCTGATCCATTTTTGTAGTAATGGTTTTGATTATCTTTCTTCACAAAATTGTCCAGATACTTTTACTCAATTACGTATTGAAGAAATGCTCATTCTATTACTTTCTTCCGAGCAAGGTGCCAATCTTATGGCGTTACTACGCCAATTAAGTCATAGGCAAGTTGATCGCTTGAAAATATTTATGGAAAAAAACCATCTAAAAAATTGGAAGCTAAAACAGTTTGCTCGCGAGTTTGGTATGGGTCTCACCACATTTAAAGAGTTATTTAATCATGTTTATGGAACATCGCCAAGAACATGGATATGCGAAAGAAGAATTATTTACGCACATCAATTATTATTAACAACAGAAATGAGTATTGTCGATATTTCTATGGAGTCAGGATTCTCTAGCCAATCTTACTTTACACAAAGCTATCATCGACGTTTTAATATGACACCGAGTAAAGCGAGACATCTTAAATTAAAATTATAAAAAATCCGACCTATTATCATAATATCATCATTCAATTCATCGCTAGAATATGCAAAATTTGTTCTGATGAGTGAAACTATTGTGATAAAGCGACAAACTAATACTAGCAAATACCAATATTATCGTTATTTTAATTTGCTAAAAAAAATGATGGCAGATGAAAATAAGAAAACTGTTGATAATTTATTTAATCTTCAGTTTTCTTTACTTATTACAAATAATGATATAAATGAGAAACAAATTAAAATATTATCTCGTTTATTATGCCGTGAAGCTGTAGACAGTTTATTGCAATCCACATGGTTTTTACGCAAAAAACATTGCTCAGTGCCATTAACTAAAGAAAATATTAATGCCGTAGTAAATTTGGCTGATAAGTACCAATCTAATATATCAGATATTAATTGGAACGCTTTAAATGCAAAAATCAACATTGCTGATCATGCACGTTTAATTCAAGCTATCATAAAACCCATTTTTATTTGGTGGGTTGAGCATATAACACCGCATATATTTACACTTTATGAGATAAAAAAAGATCTCAAATATCAAATTAATCAATGTGAAAACATTAAATTATTTGAAGAAAAGGAACCATCAAATATAGCCTCTTCTTTTTTATCTTTAGAAGATATAAAAACAAAATTAGAAGCTGATAAAGCACGGATCGTTGTGATAGATGATTTGCTGAAAAAGGATATTAAATTAGTTATAGAAGCTTGGGAAAAAGAGCCAGTATTCAATAAAAAAATAAATAATACATTAGAGTACTTACAAAATACACAACCGCATCCTGAGTTATTACAACCATTATGGGATATTTTAATCACTATTCCACAACACCCTGAAAATTGTAAAAAACTAAAACACTGGCTAGTAGAACACTCTTTATGTTTAATTAATGATGAATTTATGTGGCATGTATAAAATATCAGCTCTTCATTATTTATAGAAGAGCTGACAACGGTAATTTATTAAAGGGTGCTATTTGATAGCTAAAATTTCAATTGTCACTATAGACATCGATTCTGGAGGTACTTGCCCTGGGATACCATCTTTCCCATACCCGCCATCAGGTTTAATATAAATTTTAGCTTTGCCATTTAAGCCTGCTTTAGCAACAAAAGTATTAAGAGGCAGTGGAAGTTGGCGGTATGGTAAAATTAACGGCTTAGCTTTGTCATAATTAAGTGTTACTGTACCATCAGTTAATTGTTCATGCATAGCGAAAACAACTGTTTTACCTGCAATTGAATCCACAGGTTTCCCTTGTTTTAGGATTTTAAAGTAAGTGTTATCATCGTATTGCACATAGTTCTGTTTTTGTATTTCCGACAGAATTGATTTATTTCGTTGGGCATTATCTTTACCGATAATTGAATAGGCATATGCAAGCTGACTTGCAATAATCTGCCCTTCTCCCATAGCTTTATCCAATTGCTGTTTTAATGTTTTATTCTCTTTTTGAACACTCGCACTTTCGCTATTTATTTTTTTAATTTCACTCTCTTTTTCTTTTAATTGCTCACTTAATTTTAATTCTTTTTCTTCAAGTGTTTTCGTTAGCGCACGCTGAGCTTCAAGCTGCTTAGAGACTTCATTAAACTCTTTTTGAGAATTCGCTAAAACACTTTCTTGTTGCTTAAATTGAGCCGTCGATTCTACTTGCTGCTGTTTTAATGAAGCAATTAGTTGGTTACTTTCAGAATTTTGTTTTGCTAACTGATCTTTAGCTTGTGTTAATTGTGTCGTTAATTTATCAGTAAGCGATTGTTTTTCTGCTAGTTGTTTCTCTAATTGAGCATAAGCGTTATCGTTCGCTATTTTGCTCTCTTTAAGTTGCCCAATGGTGGTATTGTTCTCTTTAAATTGGGTATCCAATGCTTGATACTTATTGGCGAGATCTGCCTGAGCTTTCTCTAATTTAGCGATTACACCATTTTTTTCTGAAATCAAAGCATCAAAAGCTTTCTCGCCCGTAGATAAACTTTTTTTCAGCTCAGCTAATTCATTAACCTTATTTTGTAACTCAAGCTTCAACGCTGGGATCTGTGTTAATTGATCATCTGCTTGTGCTTTTTGTTGTTGAAGAGTCACTAACGAATGATTTAACTGTTGTTGCTCTTGGTTTATTTTTTTATGTGATCGTTAAGTTGAGCTATCTGTTGGCGTTGGGTATCAATTAACTGATTATTCTTAGCTAGAGTAGCTTCAAAAGAGGCTTTGTTTTTAGCTAATTGATTTTCTAAAGATTGGCGCACTGCTGATAAATTAGTTAAAGAATTTTGTAGTACCTCAATCTCTTTTTTAGCACTGTTATTTGTTAATAACCGTTGAGCCTGCCCATATTGTGATTGTAGCTGCTGTTTTTGTTGCTCAAGTTGAGCAACATGGGTAGTCAATTGATTTAATTTTTGTGCCTGAATATCAAAATCTTCTTGCTGTTTAGTTAATACTTTATTTTTTTCTGTCGCATCAAACAGCAACTGATCTTTTTCAGCTAATTGTGCAAGCAACGTATCCTGCTCTTTTTTAGACTGTGCTAATTCATTTTGTAACTTAGCCACAGACTGTTTTAGGCTATCATCATTAAGTAAATTATTCGCTACAGCCAGTTTATCCTGCGTTTTTGCCAATTCCGCTGTTAATTGTTGAACTTTTTCTTCTGCGGTTTGCAGTTTAGTTAAACTTTCAGTTAATAACGCGGTTTGTTCAGTAAATTTCTGATACAGACGTTGATATTTTTCGCGAGTATTTGCTAAACGATTTAATAGCTCTTTATTAAAGAGAGGTTGCTTATGGTCAAGCAAAGAACGTTTAAATTGATATAAAAAATGAAAAGGTATTTCAGTCACTGAATACACTGTATTTGGAATGAAATCTAATAAAGTATTATCAGTAGACTGATATGGCTGCCCTGGATAACGCTTACGCGTATAAAGCATTAGAGGATTATAGACCACGGATTTACTTTGATAATACCGATTCAAGTCCTCAGGGGTAAATTGCGGTTTAATCGGTACAAACGAAAGCAGTGGTGTTAAATAATGAGTGTAATCACTGTTTATTTTGTTGGTATTTGTAGATACCACAGAGCATTGTTCAGACAAAGTCACCTGAGGTACAGAGGGAGTCGCCACTACTGGCTGATGCTCATTGCGTACCACGGTTTGATGTTCATTCCGTACAACAGGCTGTTTAGGCTGAATTTTTTGTTGTGGTTTTTGTGGTGGCTTTTCCTTTAATGTCACAGTGGAACGCACCGTTCCACTACGCTGATCGGGAGTAGATGAAGATGAAATTATTGCAGAGGGTTCAGGCTTAATATCAACGGGCTGTTGTGCTTCTAAATAACGGTCAAAATCTTCAATGACAAAATTAAACTCATTATTAGCAAAAGACAGCGCCGGAAACATCATAAAAGCGAGACAAGCACTCTGCTTTAATTTCATAGTAATTATTCACCTAATTTCTTCAATGTCGAATTCACAGACATAACCGAAAGATAGCGCACTTTAGCACATAGTACTTCGGTCTTAGATTCGATACTCATTTTTAATAATGCTAAGCTATCTTTACTGGCGGTATTTTCAACACTACGGTATAACGCATTAATTTCACTGATTTCCTTAAATTCATCCACCATAGATTTATACTCTGCTGGTGAAAATGTTTTTAAAGAATCAAGTTGCTTGATACATGCTGTTTGTGATGCCAGTTTTTGCTCCCCTACGTTCATCTGTTGATAATTATTATCAGCAGGTGAACTTACCGTGGATTGCACCTGTGTTGGCACCACCTCCACAGGTTGGCTATCACCAGATAAAATGCTACATCCCGATAGTGTGAGAACAGTAACTGCCATAGACAGAGCTAAAACATTGTTTTTATTTTTCAATAAGGACATCATTTTTCCTTAATTCCGATCAGTCTAAATAAGAGCGTATGTAGTATCGCATTTTAAGCTATCTTATTATAATTTTCTATTGTCTATTGCGTACTAAGTCAATAACCTAGCGCATAAATGACAATAACGGCTCCTATCCTTTCATTTCATTATTTTTTCTTACAACATTGCATCCGTCACATTAAAATCATCATTAAATGAGTATCGGTATTTTTAATTGGAAAAATGTTGTCGTGTTAGAAGCAGTTATTTCTACACAATGAAGATAATAGCAGATAATCAGAAAAATAATAACATCTAATTTTATCATTTAATTACCTTTATAAGGTGTAAAATAATACTCTTTTAATGTGTTATAATTACTTTTATTTTGTTGCTGTTTTCTATTATCAGGATAAAATCAAAATATGAATATCAAAATAGTAATTGATATTCATTGTTATCCTTCAATATAGGAGAGTTAAGATGAGTCATTTTAACATTGGTGTTGTAGTCGGAAGCTTAAGAAAAGATTCCTATAATAAACAAACAGCAAAAGCATTAACCTCGCTATTTCCTCAAGAATTTACTTTTCAGTTCCTTGATATCGGTACTCTTCCTCTCTACAACCAAGATGATGACGACAAAACACCTGAAGCCGTTGTCGAGTTTAAGCAACAAATTAAGCAATGCCAAGGCATTATCTTCGTAACACCTGAATATAACCGCTCAATCCCTGGTGTGCTAAAAAATGCGTTAGATCAAGCCTCTCGCCCTTATGGTACTAATGCATGGGATAGTATTCCTGCTGGGATCATCGGTGTTTCAATCGGTAATATTAGTACTGCTATTGCACAACAGCACCTGCGTAATTCATTAGCATTTTTAAATATGCCAACCTTAAATCAACCAGAATGTTTTTTAAAATGGTATGATGGAATGGTAGAAAACGGTCAGTTTTCTGAAAAAACAGCAGGTTTTATGCAAAACTGGGTTAATAGCTATATTAACTTTGTAAAGCATAATCAAAAATAGCTTAAAATAGTCCTAAATAGATTTCACAGAGTGTGGTTTATAATAATTACACTCTGTTTTATTTTAAAGAGAGGGAAAGTAAAACTAACTTGCTAACCAATCAATAAAAATATAATTAACTATTAATTATCAATATTTAAATAGTACCTCCTAATAATAACTAACTTTATTATAGCAAGTAGCTCATGTATAAAAATGACATTTAATAATCTATTTAAAATAGTAAGTGGTATGGTATTTTTAGTCTATTAGTTAGCGCAATTAAAAAACCAATCAATAAAATCATTATGTTATTCTTTCTATCTAGCTCATAAAAACTAATAAATTAGATATTACTTTAGTTACCAAAACAAGGGGAGAATAATTATTATCACTCATTTCACACATCTTGCGCCTATTAAACATATTGTGCGTTATATCTCTCAATAATCTCTTTCTATAATTGTGATATATAAAAAAATTACTTATATTAATAATCCATTAGATACTGACAGGTAAATCATGGATAACAACTTAAGAGAAATCGAATGCGAGCTCGCTGCTTTAAAAATAGTCACTAAATCTCTACTTTGTGCATTAAATGATAAGCAACGACGCGATATGTTAGGCAATATATCTTTAGTTATTGAAGATACTTCAAGCAGATATCCACATCACAATGAAGTTATAAATCTTACTGAGCAATATGTGAAAAAACTTATCCAAGCATAGACTCATTATATGATTTTAATGGTTTCCCCACCAATTTAACATCATAGGATGCACAATATTGCATCCTATGCTCTTCTTTTTACTAAAATAACGTTCACTCTTTTCTATTACTTAAGTCAAATATAACCTCTTACACTCTATCTTTATCCTCCAGTGATTAAGTTAATAAAATAGATCACTTTAGATAAAGCGCATCTGTAAAAGCGTTCTTTCTGTACTAATACATTTTTTACTTGGATTTACTTAAATAATTAATTAATATGCAAAATTATCCCATTGCTATCGTAATAGTTCCTCGGAAGAATATATGGAAAAAAAATTAGTTAACATAGAACATGAAGTTGCGGCATTAAAAGTGATTTTAAAATCACTATTACTTACATTAACAAATAAACAAAAGGAATCTGTTATATATGATATAAACAAAACCATTAGAAATGCTTATGCTGAACATCCACAATACCAAGATATAATAGAAAAAACCGAACAATACATAAAAAAGATACTCCAAAAATAGTTGTGATTTACATCACTATCAGTAAATAGCTATAACTATTTATATTGTTATTCATTATTTTTAGCTTTATATCTATAAATGCTGAGTTATTTTAATATGACATCATCAATGATTGATTGAGTTATAATATATGGCTATTATTTGCCATGTTATAAAAAAAACAACAACACAAAGAATTATTAAATTTATTAATAAATTACATACAGTTAAAATATTAAATCTAGTATATTATTTTTTTAGATATTCTCTACCCATTCTCTCCCATTGATCAGTTTGTTAAAGTTGTTGAATACACTCGCCAATTTCCTGAATCATTGATCACGGCATAATCTATCTTAGTTCCTTCAACAACGGATTGTGGTAAATCAAGATAGTTTTTTTCATAGGGCGCCAGCATAATATTATGCTGTCTACGCTTATCAATGCTAGTCATGATCACTAGACTCATATACCACGGTGTGGGGTTTGTTATCATCACACCATGTGAGGTAGCACTAAAATGTAGACGCTGTTCATCCTTTTCTGTCGGTACTTTTAATCCTGCGGGGCGAATAAAAACTTTTAATCGCAAACGTAGTGGTAAAATTAATTTTCGTGACACATCTTGTGTTGCGAGGTTTTCTGGTGGTATCTGATAAAGGTTAAGCCAAAATACACTTTCTCTATCGGTGGGTAAATTATCACGAGAACTAAGCACTAAACGAAGTGACCTCAACTCACCAGGAGCCATTTTAAAGATAGGTGGTAATATAATAAGTGGTGTTCTGTTCGTATCTGGTGAAGAGTGAATATCACCAATATCGGACCAAACCTGTACCAACATAGGTATCGCACTATCATTTGCAAGTGTTAGTGATTGGTTTATATCATTTGCTGCAAAAACTATCCGAGTTCGATCAACATTAATCGCAGCAAATGATGATATGACAATACCAATTGATAGAAATAGTAATATAACTAGCTTATTGAAAACTAACCACGGCTTGTAATTGTGCATTAACACTCCCCACGGTTACGGTTTGTCCACTAAGAGCTTCTAAAGAAGCAGTAAAATCACCATGCCAAGTTTCTATAGAACCATTTTCTTTTGTACCAGAAAACGTAGTAAGATCTTTATACGCATACCACCCTCGAGTACTTCCACTTGCCGTCACCATCCTGTCCGGTAGCAAATTAATTGCAGCACCTTGTTTATCATAGATTTTGATCCCAACCCCAGAAGCAACGCCTTTTTCACCATAATGTGTATCCAATAGCCATGTTAATCCACCACCAGATGTTGTTAGACCTAAACGACGGGCGGCCGCAACCGCCGTAGGTTGATTAACTAAAAAGCCCATTGCTACATTCGCAATATTAGTTGTAGGGTGAGTTGAAGACATTGCTCCTGATTCGCAATTAAGTGTAAGACTAAATGTTGCTTGACTGCTTTGCCCTGAAGAGAGTGCCCTAACAGTAATTTGAGGCAGGATAACTATTGAGGGATAATCCTCTATTGTACAAGTTGCACCTCGAATATAAGTAACTTGATTATAAGTTCCCCATGCGCCCGGCCATACATATGGCCATCCCAAATATTTATTGGCATGATCATCTCCTTCTTGGATAGCAAAAGTATCTAAGCCAGGCCCTTTAAAAGCAATATAACCTCGAGGTTGGTTATAAGTATCTTTATTAATTCTACCCGCATAAATAAACTGATCTGAGGCTGAGATTTTTATCATCTCATACAATATATTGCTAAATGCGCTAGCAGGAATATAAATAGCGTGATCATCTTGAAACCAACTATCTGCCGTAAGTTGGCGCTGTTTCCAATAACGACTATAATACTCTCCTGTACTAAGATTAGTCATACGTACAGCGACATTACGTTCTACATCATAATAGGCTCCTTCCAATTCTTTCGCCGGACGCCCTCCCACAAATATGTTATCACCATTGGTGGAATACAATTCATAAAGTTGCCCTGCATCCTTTAGCTCACAACGAAAAAGGATCTGTTTCGCACTATATGGTGTTCGAGTTGCTGATGTAAGAAAATTAGCAATAGAGCTCGCTAGTACAGTACCAGAAGGTTGAAATTTATTACTGGTACTCACACTAATTACAGATGGTAAGCCTAAATGCCCAATATTATCATCAAAGGCACCATACCAGTTACGAGCAGTATAGCCTGCCTTAATTGCACTATCGGATAGAAAACTATTATCTGTTACCTTAATACATACCGCTTTGCTTACAACGCTAAAGATCAGACTAATGAAACAAATAACTAATAGTAACATTCGGTGAAAATACAACATGGTTTATTTATCCTCACAAATTGTCGTTAGATAAATCACCTTTTTAGATGAATGTAAATCAATCTGGTAAGGAACTCGACAATATTGATTAACACTTTTTCCCCAACGAATAAGTAGTCTTCCTGAATTATGATTAATTCGGGCATAAACTTGCCCTCCTTGTCCGACCATTCCTATTACCGCCCCTTCATCACTGAGCACTTCAGCGCCCATTGGTGGTATACTGCCATCTTTCTTTTTCACGTCTATTAGTACCGCCTTACCTGTAATTGTTGCAAAATTGACTTTAGCCACTGCACCTGAATATGGAACAACTTGCTGGCTTCCCCCTGACAATTCGGTATCACGGTTCATATGGCGGGTATCAAGGGAGATATTATTGCGACGGTATGGTGATAAAGTGGGCAAAATGGCATAACCAAAATGATCGATGACGGCTCCTTGCCCATTTTGTACAACAGCACCTTGCGCCCCATCAGCATGAATTAAGGCAAAGGTATCACTAGTGTAAGGGCCTAAAGTTATCCCACCAGAATGCAAAACTAAGGTTCCTGACGTACCTAGGGATAATTGACGATAATTTTTACCCTGATCAAAACCTGCTCTCAGTGTTCCCAAGCTAGTATTTTGTTGAAAGCCAGCACCAAAGTTTGTCGATAAATGTTCCTTACCATAACGATGGTGATCATAACCACCATATAATGACCAAGAAAAATCACTTTGATCTCCACTAGAGCCAGTAATAGATAGCGTTGAAGATTGACTGTTTCGTGATTGGCTATAATTTATTGCTACCGAAGTACGGTTGTCTTTCCAATCAAATGGAATAGAAAGAGTCAATGACAGTATTGTTTCAGTATATTTTTGCTTTTGGCTTTGATCTTGCAATTCATCAATATGGTGATAAAAATGATCACCATAATCCTGAGTAGTACGCTGTCTTGCAAGGTTAAGACCGTAGCTTAACTTTCGCCACTGGTTGCTATAACCTATTTGTAACTGAGTGATCCGCGATTGATTATGGTAATAATCAGCGGTACTGGCACTAAGATTAACAGTACCGAACTGGCCTAATGGCTGGCTGATTGTTGCAGAAAGACGATTTTTTTGGTGAAGAATATCGGAATAGTAATCAATACCCGTTTTCAGTTGGCGACGTACACCAAGTACATCTTGTAAATCACGAAAACCATCCGTTGAATAGCGGTAAGCGGCTAAAACTAAGTTAGTCCCTGAAGAAAACGTTTTACTATAACTTAACTCTGCACGCCAACCTTGTTTGCGATCATCATGCTGTATACGCGCATGAGACAAAGTTGCATTCATGCCAATAGCGCCAAGGCGAGTTGCCCATACTGCGCCCCCCAACCAGGCGTAATAATCTTTGGCTAATCGCGATCCAAGATTAATGGTGAGGTTGTTATTAATACCAAACTGAGCAGTACCTTCAAAAAAACGGTTATCAACATGCTTATATTGCCTCACCTTCCCCAAAGAAAAAGAGTAATGCCAATTACCAGGACGTACCGAATCAGGAACCGATGAATAAGGAACAATAAAATGTGAAATTTTTCCGTTAGCTTCAATTACCTCAACCTGTAAATCCCCTTGATTCTTTGTGTTATAAAGATCATCAATATAGAATGGACCTGGTGGAACGTGAGTTTCATAAATTACTTTTCCCAACTGCTTAATCACGACTTGAGCACTGCTAGCCGCTACACCATGCACCTCTGGTGCATAGCCACGTTTACCTTGTGGCCACATACGTTCATCAGTTGCGAACTTTATGCCACTAAACAATAAACTACCAAATAGACTAGGATCTGTGTAATTATCTCCTAGTGTCATGATACTGTTAATCGCAGAAATTGGCCGTTGCAACCATGTACGAACACTCGTGTAATACCAGTCGCTACCCTGATTATGACTATCGGTATGGCGTAGATTTCCTTGATGCCGCACCTGCCATAATCCAAAATTGCTACCAACATTGATGCCACTCCATAAATATTGTGAGTGCAAGTGCTGGTCTGTATTTTCAGTATAAGTCCAATTGGTATTGTGACGTAAAAAAAGAGCTAGTACACCACTATCCCATTGTGAGGGAGATATATAGCCCCGTGGCCGATGAATTAATTCATTCATTGGGATGCTAAGTCGTAATTGTAAAGTAGCTCGATCAAAATGCCATTCCCCTTGTGATACCCATTGCCTAAGAGAACGACAACTTTTACCATGATCTACCGCCTTATCTGATAGCGATTTAACTTGTGCTTCTTGCATTAAAGATAAAGGTAAACACGGTTCCACTTGTTTTCCATTATTAATGGATTTGAAAATAATTTTCAGGCTTGATTTTATGAGAGTATCATTCACAAAAACATCCACAATGTACTCACCTGCCAATATTTCACCTCCATTAATACTGGCAATGCTTTTGCTATAAGCAGAACCTTGTAAAAGAGTGGGATCAAAATAGTACTCTTCCTCCGCCGCCTGACAGGTAAAGCAAATCGCTATCATAAAGGCCATATTTTTATAGTGAAATTTAACCTTCGTTAACATGATAATACTCACTTATCCTTGCACCTTGATCATTAATGAGTGTCACGGTAACAGTACCTCGTAGTGATTTGAGATTAAGCTTGCGAGGTAACCAAAAAGTATGGTGAGAAAAAGGGGATATCATTTCAATATCAAGTTGATGCGTCGTACCATTTAATGTAACGCTTAAGTTACTCATTGATGCAAACCATGGATTAGGGTTATCAACGGTGATGCCAATCCCTTTTTTAGTATCACGAAACATAGTTACATGGAGTTTTTTGACTAGATTATCTGGTGAGCCGATCTGTTCTGGTCGGTAAAAGAGTTTAATACGAGTGCGTAACATCACCAGGACTTTATTTTGTTTTTCCCCGCCTATATTGGCTGGAGGAACTTGTAACGCATTAAACCAAAATAAAGACTCACGATCTTGTGGTAAAGATTTATTAGCTCCATAAACAATGCGTACTATCTGCCCTGATTTCGGTAAAATACGAAACACTGGTGGGGTGGAGATAAAAGGAATAGTACTCGCGTTTTCTGGTTTAAGATCAATATCGCCATCATCAAACCAAGTTTGCACAATATAAGGGAATGCATCGTTATTTTTTAGTTGCACATCAACTGAAGGAGCGGTTGATGGATAAATAATACGACTACCAATAATAGTCACACTGGCCCATGATATAGTCATGGGAAAAATAAATAGCATTAGCGTAACGAGATAACGAATTGCAACGCAAGTAGCATCCTTTTTCATCTTAATAACTCCATGATGATTAAAAGCCCGACAAGTGATATCGGGCCGAATAACGGTGTTACAGATAAGAAACCGCATATTGTAGAGTTGCTTCAACAGTACCCGCTGATGCGGCACCTGTAGCATAGTATTGTGCAGTGTAAGTTGCGCTGGCTTGCGTTTCTCCTGGCTTTAATTGCAGATCTCCCTCACCTTTAAAACCACCAGTTAAATTGATAACTTTCTGAGCAGTATCCAGAAGTTGAATTTCCACATTGGTAGCGTTTCCCGTATTGCCAAGGTTGCCATTGCTGGTAACTTGATTGCCGACAAAAACCGTCGATATTTTAGTGGGTTTATCTGTATTACCTGTACAACCAGAAAGACCAATATCAAATGTTACCTGTCCTGCGGTATCTCCACTATCTTTTAGCTCCTTGGCACTAACAGTCGGTAAAATAACCACAGGTTTTGCCTGATTACCATTAATTGAGACAGAACAAGTTTCATCAGAAACTTCCCCCTGAAAAGTAATAGTATTATCAGATAACGCCAATGCATTAGTAGAAAGAAAGAACGTTGCAACAAATAAAGCTAGTGTTGTTTTTTTTAACATATTCGTATATTTCCTTTATTGATATTTATTTTTAATTAATATTACTTCTCTCTATAAGAAAACAGATAAAGTAGATATATTTATTCATTTTATATGACATTATTTTCTCGTTATATTTATATACAGAGGGTGCCTTAATGTTTATATGTTGATACATTAATCGCAACTTTCCCTATAAATAAATTAATTTGTTACATTAATCTTAAGCTAAGATTAAGAAACAACTTTATAAAAGTGCTTACAACACATCTGAATAACTCTTAATTTTTTCTTACTCACTAATTAAGTTAAATTTCAGAAGTTAGAATAAAGGTAAAAAAATAGCCCAAAACAAGAATAATGCATTGATAATTAATAAATAAATATCTTAATACACCTTATAAAATCATATCCATGCCCTTTATCCTAATATGAGAGATGTTAATAATGTGAATATATTGCTTTTATCCATGTTAATATAGTGTTCTACGCACAAAACTAGATAGTAGTATTAGATGAATTTAAATTCAGGCTTACTATGGATGAGAAAAAATTCTTAATTGATGAAAAAGTAATATTTGACAGCAATAAAATGATATTAGCTAACAATAATAAAATTATTAAGATCTCGGAATCAGAATCTAATTTATTACTTGCTTTCTATCAGGGGATATATAAGAAAGAAGATATTATTAATTTTGTTTGGAAAAACCGTGCAGGTTGTGTTTCTGAATCGAGTTATTACAAACTTATTAATCAGATACGTAATAATTTTACCCTTATAGGTTTAAATGCAGATGACATAGTGACTCGTCCAAGAATTGGTATCTCACTAACGGTAACACTAGAGCCAATAGTAACGGAAAAAACTACACCATACGAAAGCAGTAAAGAGTTAGAGAATACAAGGGATCAACAACCAAAAATAATTTCTAGCAATAGCATAATCCCCAGAAAAAAATTATTGATTATTTTGGGGAGTATCCTAATTCTACTGTCTACGATAGCGTTACTGATAGTGCATGGTCATGAATCACATAGATACCATAGTCACTTCCAGCTCCTTGGTCACTATGATAGTTATCATTTTTATAAAATGACTACAGATAAAGTGGCATTTGAAGAAGTGGTTGCAGCATACGATAGTCTGACACTACCAATATGTCGCGCAAATGGGCACTATCTTTATTATATCCGAGAGCCAAATATGGATCTTTTTTTACAATGTTTGAATCCTGTTGAATCGGCGGTACCTAAATGCATGACAATAAAAGAACGTTATTAATCATCCTATGTCTTTTGTTATGTGGATGTATCGCGCTAGTAATTTGGGTATTAGACAGCTATAAACGTGATACGCTGGAAATACAAAATCTTATTTGTACAGCAAAATCAACTATCTATATAAAACCTAAACATCTTATAATGAAAGGGACATTGGTTCTTGATTTACAATCGAATCGAATCGCTATCCACTATACCGTTCAACATAACCAACAGGAGCAACAGCTATTTTTTCAAGATATCATTATCAGTCCTCTTAGCCGTACAGGAGTGCAAAATTATACTTTCGCCGTTAAGTCAGTGCATAAATTTGATTCAGATACTACAGGAGAAATGTTTGCTTGGTTACGCCTTTTACAACCAACAACCATTAACGAGCTGACGATAAATAAAATAGGTCAAAACACCTATCTTTTTTCACTTAATAGGCAGATATATAATTTCTGTACAACAGGAGGAAGAGAAAAATTGTAGTTTTTATAAAACGATATAAGGTGATTTTGATGGCAACCATATCCCCTTTGGAAGATTAATGAGATGCTAGGAGAATTATGATGCTCTTGTTTATTTTTCGCTTCAAATATGACTGATTAAAAATAATGATAGTTATATTGTGATCTTTTAATATAGCCATATTCAACACAGCGATTATTATGGCTGAGTCCGATGATGATATCTTAACAGAAGGCCGTATAAGTAATGAGTAATAAGTATTTAATTGATAATAAGGTCATTCTTGATATCGATAGAATGACACTATCACACGATCATGAAAGTATTAAAATTTCTGAATCTGAGTGTAATTTGTTATGTGCTTTTCATGAGGGACTCTTTAAAAAAGAGGATTTAATTGATTGGGTATGGGGACGTAAAGGTGTCATTGTTTCTAATGCCAGTTATTATAAATTACTTAATCAATTACGAGGTTCATTTGAAAAAATAGGTCTTTCGGCATCCGCTATTTTAACTCGCCCTAAAGTAGGTGTGACGCTTTCTGTCACTATTGAAAAACTTCCTGATGAAATTGAACCCCCTTATTCAACAGAAGCTCCGTTGAATGATACACATGAACCAATTATAGAACTACCTGTGGTAACAAAACTCATACCTCGGCGAGTTTCTCTGCGTAAAGAATGGTTTTTTTAGTTTGTGCTACCCTGTTCCTTGCGAGCTTACTATTTCTATTTAACAAGCAGAATACCGACTATTTTTCTCCACTTGGAACCTACAATGGTTATCAATTTTATGGTGTCACCAAAGATAATCGTACTTTAGAAAATGCCGTAGAAGCTTATACGGAACTCAGTAGCCAAGTGTATAAGCAAAATGGTAATTTTATTTATTATATTCGTGTTCCTAATACGAATATTTTTGTTCAGTGTCTTAATCAGCTGAATGTTGAGGAGCCCAAATGTATAACTATAAAAGAAATATACTGAGAGGAAGCACATTGCTTATTTTAGCGGTTGCTATTGTGTTACTGATTTTATTAATACAACGCCAACGCCAACCTAATCCTGATTCCTTTTTATGCACAGCCAAAACAGTAACGAATATTCAACCTAAGAATTTTAATGTAAGTGGTAGTATCGTTCTTGATTTTAAAAAGAAAAGGATCACTTTGCAGTATGACATCATCACAAATGAACAGGTGAAAAAAGTACTCTATCGAGATATCTACATTAATAACCTACATACTCCACAACCGGGTGTTTATACTTTCGATGTTGACTCAGTGAAAATTTTTGCCACTGATACAGCGGGCGATTTTTTATCTCATTTTAGGCTACTACACTCAGGTGCAGCGAATGAAATACGGATCACAAAAGTAGGGAATAATACTTATTTATATTCATTAAATAAGCAAATTTATAATGTTTGTACTGCACAATAGTTCTATTAATTATTTGAAAAATAAAGATTGATATACCACTTACAATCTTAATAACTGCATATTAAATTTTCTGAAAATGTTAGTAAAAAATCTGTAAGACTAATTTCATAACTTTCACTCACCATTTCTGGTTATATAGTTGGCGCAATTATGTCTTATTACGATTTGCCATAGATATAGATATAGTCATTTTTCTACTAACAAGGGGTTTTTAAATGCAGCGTATATTGTCGTTATTCATGCTGTCAGCACTATTATTCGCCACGCCATTTGCGTTTGCGACAAAAAATACCACGGTATCACTCGGCTATGCTCAAACCCATATGGGAGCATTAAAAAACTCTGCCAGTAACGACCTTCGGGGATTAAGTGTAAGGCTCCGTTATGAGTCTAGCGCAGTATCTAATGCCAATTGGGGATTATTGGCCTCTTATACAGTAACAACCCGCGATATAACCAACTATCGCTGGGAAGATGGAAAATTACATAAAGAGAATAATGATACCGTAAGATATGGATCCTTTATGATGGGTCCCACTTATCGTGTTAATAATTTTCTGAGCTTATATGGCAATATTGGTGGAGCGGCGATGAAAATAAAACATAAAGAGCGAGCTAGTGAATCAGAAACTTCATTTGCCTATGGTGCAGGTTTTATTATGGAGCCATTTACTAACCTTTCACTCGATTTTTCTTGGGAAGCAAGTAAGTTCGATTTTGCAAATACAAATACTTTTGGCATGGGTATTGGCTATCGTTTTTAAGCCCGATTATCTCGATAAATTGAGTCAACGATGATTATCACAATGATATTACTGGCTATACCCTATAAATAACGAGCTCTTTTATTAACACATTAACAATATATGAGTCTTTCAAATATAGAAAGGACTAGCCTTGTATTTTTTGATTTTCAGGAAAATCATATGAACAAGATCTTTATTTTTATTACCACATTACTATTAACCGCATGCAGTGCCAACTCACTTCACTCAGGTGCACAAATGGTACGTATTACACACAATGAGCCAAATGCATCTTGCCGATATTTAGGTGATGTCACAGGAAGTCAGGGAAACTTCTTCACTGGTGGCTGGACATCAAATAGCAACCTAGAAACAGGCGCCCGCAATGATCTAAAAAATAAAGCATGGAAAATGGGGGGAAATGTGGTTGTATTATTAACTCAACGGGCAGGACAAACGGGAAGCGCTTACCGTGGAAGTGGCTCAAGTCAACAAACCAACGTTACATTAAGTGGTGCTGTATATCACTGTCCACAATAATAGTCGTCTTATGTAGCTTTAGATACATGATCAAACTCATTAATCAGGATTGATAGAGTTGAGTAAATAGATGGAGCGGGCGAAGGGAATCGAACCCTCGTATAGAGCTTGGGAAGCTCTCGTTCTACCATTGAACTACGCCCGCAGTAGATTTTCTGATTATACTCCAGCAAATTTTAACGGCAATCCCCTGCCTATTTAAATGGTTATCAAATAGACAATATAGAGTGTAATCCCTTGAAATTTAGACATAAAAAAGCCATCTTGCGATGGCTTTTTTCATATGGCGTATTTATCGTGACTCAACAATTATTTTCCCGGACGCATCGCTGGGAATAAAATAACATCACGAATAGTATGACTATTGGTAAATAGCATTACCATACGGTCAATACCAATACCTAAACCTGCTGTAGGTGGTAACCCATGCTCTAATGCAGTGATATAGTCATGATCAAAGAACATGGCTTCATCGTCACCCGCTTCTTTTTGACGAACTTGCTCTTCAAAACGCTCCGCTTGATCTTGCGCATCATTAAGCTCAGAGAAACCATTACCGATTTCACGACCACCAATAAAGAACTCAAAGCGATCGGTAATAAATGGATTATCATCATTACGACGAGCCAGTGGTGAAACTTCTGCTGGATATTCAATGATAAAAGTTGGCTGGATCAAATGGCTTTCAGCTACTTCTTCAAAAATTTCACATTGAACACGGCCTAACCCCCAACTCTTTTCAATCTTAATACCAATAGATTGAGCAATAGCAACGGCTTTATCCATATCATCTAGATCAGCCATATTGGTTTCAGGACGATATTTGCAAATAGCTTCTTTCATGGTCAGTTTTTCAAACGGTTTACCGAAATCAAACTCTTCATCACCATATTTGACGATAGTCGAACCTAATACATCTTGAGTTAATGTACGGAATAACTCTTCAGTCAATTCGATAAGATCACGATAATCAGCATAAGCCATATAGAGTTCCATCATTGTGAACTCAGGGTTATGACGTGGTGATACACCTTCATTACGGAAGTTACGGTTGATTTCAAAAACGCGATCAAACCCACCAATAACTAAACGTTTTAAATATAATTCAGGTGCAATACGTAGATACATATCAATATCTAGCGCGTTATGGTGAGTGATAAACGGACGTGCACTTGCTCCACCTGGGATAGTTTGCATCATCGGTGTTTCTACTTCCATAAAGCCTTTATTCACCATAAATTGGCGAATAGCAGACATGATTTTCGAGCGGATCTTAAAAGTATTACGTGAATTTTCATTAGAGATCAGGTCTAAATAACGCTGACGATAACGTGTCTCTTGGTCAGCTAGACCGTGGAATTTATCAGGTAACGGACGTAGCGCTTTAGTCAGTAAACGTAACTCAGTACAATGAATACTCAGTTCGCCTGTTTTGGTTTTAAATACACGGCCACGGCCACCTAAAATATCACCGAGATCCCATTTTTTAAACTGCTCGTTATAAACGCCTTCAGGCAGATCATCACGAGAGACATAAAGCTGGATACGGCCACCCATGTCTTGCAATGTAGCGAAAGATGCTTTCCCCATAATACGGCGAGTCATCATACGACCTGCAATAGCAACTTCCACATTAGCAGCGTCTAACTCTTCTGCACTCATTGCATCATATTTTTGATGTAATTCGTCAGACATGGCATCTCTGCGGAAATCATTTGGGAATGCGTTACCATTATCACGTAAAGCTGATAATTTTTCGCGGCGAGTTTGCAGTTCGTTATTTAAATCAGGTGCCTGCTCCGCACCTTGTTGCTGTTGCGACATGTTTTTCCTCACAGGCCCGCTTTTAAGCTAGCTTCAATAAATTTATCGAGATCACCATCTAACACTGCTTGTGTATTACGCGTTTCCACACCAGTGCGTAAATCTTTAATTCGTGAATCATCTAGAACATAAGAGCGGATTTGGCTACCCCAGCCAATATCTGACTTATTATCTTCCATCACTTGCTTATCTGCATTTTTCTTTTGCATTTCCAGTTCATACAACTTCGCTTTCATCTGTTTCATTGCCTGATCTTTGTTCTTATGTTGAGAGCGATCATTTTGGCATTGTGTGACAAGCCCTGTAGGAACGTGGGTAATACGTACCGCAGATTCTGTTTTATTAACGTGCTGACCACCAGCGCCTGATGCGCGGTAAACGTCGATACGCAGATCGGCTGGGTTGATTTCAATATCAATATTGTCATCAACTTCAGGGTAAACAAAAGCAGAGCTAAATGAAGTATGGCGACGTCCACCTGAGTCAAATGGGCTTTTACGCACTAAACGGTGAACCCCAGTTTCTGTACGTAGCCAACCATAGGCATATTCTCCTATGATTTTGATTGTTGCTGATTTTAAACCTGCAACATCACCGTCAGACTCTTCAATAATTTCTGTTTTAAAGCCTCTAGATTCAGCCCAACGTAAGTACATACGCATTAGCATACTTGCCCAATCTTGTGCCTCTGTACCGCCAGAGCCTGCTTGTAAATCAAGATAGCAATCAGCACTGTCATATTCACCAGAGAACATACGACGGAACTCTAATTGCTCAAGCTTTTTGTTTAATCCTTCTAACTCAGCAACTGCTTCGTTAAATGTTTCTTCATCATCGGCTTCAACAGCAAGGTCAAGTAAACCAGAAACATCTTCTAGTCCTTGTTCGAGTTGGTCGATTGTTTCTACAATAGCTTCAAGAGATGAGCGTTCTTTTCCTAACGCCTGCGCCTTTTCAGGCTCATTCCACACGTCAGGTTGCTCTAATTCTGCGTTGACTTCTTCTAAACGCTCTTTCTTGGCATCATAGTCAAAGATACCCCCTGAGGACTTGAGTCCGCTCAGCGACTTCTTCTATTTGGTGTTTTACTGGATTGATTTCAAACATACTTTTTCGTCTTAACGTTGTTTTTAAAAACAATTGGAATAAATTTTGAACCGCATATTGTAACGGATCTCAGCGCGGGTTTATAGCATTTATATACAATTGTCTATCGGATTATTGTGCTCATAACAGCGCGCTGCTCAATACAACCATAAAATGACTTATCTATCGCGATTAACAAGGCCAAATATGCTCCACCAGCAGTTGTGCATTGCGCTGTCCTCTAAATTCATTGACGTCTAATCGGTAAGCAAGCTCAACCGTTTTAATACTGTTATCCGGCCATATATTAACATCAACATTAAATGCAATAGCATCAATCATTACATGGCTATTTATCGGTTGAAGCATCATTTTTAAATGTTTGCTTCCCACAATACGTTGCTGTAGTAAGGTGAATTTGCCATCGAAAAGTGGCTCAGGAAAGGCTTGCCCCCAAGGCCCTGCTTCTCTTAACATTTCCGCAATAGGTAAAGATAACTGACTGTCGCTTAACTCGCCGTCTGTTAAAATCACGCCTTGTAATTGTTCAGCAGAAACTAATTCCGCCATAAGTGCCGAAAAGTGACGCTGAAAAAGTGGAAATTTATCTTCTTCCAGAGATAGTCCGGCCGCCATCGCATGGCCACCAAACTTCACCATTAATCCCGGATTTAACGTATTCAAACGTTCTAATGCATCTCGCAAGTGTACACCATGAATAGAGCGTCCGGAGCCTTTTAGTAAACCATCACCGCTTGGGGCAAAAGCAATCACTGGGCGATGTAGTTTTTCTTTAATTCGTGAAGCGAGAATGCCAACCACACCTTGATGCCACTGAGGATGATAAATAGCTAATCCATTCGGTAAGTCATCTTGTGTGGTGATAAATTGGCGAAAAATTGTCGATGCTTCTTCTTGCATTCCCGCTTCTATTTCACGACGAGTCTGATTTAATCCATCCAGTTCATTGGCAATTTCACGGGCGACACCAATATCATTAGTTAGCAGTAAAGCAACGCCAACAGACATATCATCAAGACGCCCAGCCGCATTAAGTCTTGGCCCTAATGCAAAACCTAAGTCACTGCTGACTAATTGTGACAACGTTTTACGTGAAACTTCCGTCAAGGCTTTGATCCCTGCACAGCAACGTCCTGCACGAATACGGCGTAATCCCTCATAAACAAAAATACGGTTATTTTCATCAAGAGGAACCACATCAGCAACCGTGCCTAATGCGACTAAATCAAGGTAATCGGCCATATTGGGGCGAGCTAATCCCTGTGCTGTAAACCAACCTTGTTTTTCTAATTCAGCTCTTAATGCGGTCATTAAATAGAAAGTGACACCGACACCCGCTAATGATTTCGACAAAAAGGCACAATCCGCTAAATTAGGATTGATAATTGCATCAGCTTGAGGAAGGGAGTGACCCGGCAAATGGTGATCAGTAACCAATACACGGATACCATATTCATGAGCAACATCAACACCTTCAAAAGAGGAGATCCCATTATCAACCGTAATAATCAGATCTACGCCTTTCTTTGCCACATCATGAACCACTTGAGGGCTAAGTCCATAACCATCATCAAAACGATTAGGAATATGGTAACTTACTTGCTGAAATCCCATTTGCCGTAACGCTTTAATAGCAAGAGCTGTACTGGTTGCCCCGTCGGCATCAAAATCCCCTACAATAACGATCCGCGATTGCAGCTTTAATGCCTCAACTAATAAAGAGATAGCAACATCAATACCGTTTAAATCTTGATAATGCAATAAGCCCTTTAACGAGCGCTCGAGCTGAGTTTCAGAGGTAATACCTCGATTGGCATAAATTTGCCGTAATAAGGGATCGAGGCTTTCTGGCAATGCTGTTGCTTCCGCCACACGCCGACGTAATGTCGGTTCAATAGTAACCATAAAACGCTATCACTTCTCTTTTTTATTTAATAATTCAAGTAGATTAGTCGCCGATATATATCCGCCATAAATACTCGCATCAGGTAATACAATCGCAGGCGTACCTTGAATGCCCATCATAGTGCCAAGTTTAAAGTGCTCATTGATATTAATTTTTTTACAGTCATCAATCGCAATAATTTTGTCACCTTTAAACGCACTATCGAGTGATTTTTTAGGAAAACCGCTACACCATACGGCATTCATCTGTTGACTGACCACATTATTTTTCACCCCGTTACGAGGAAAAGCCAAATAACGTACCGTGACACCTTGCTTATTTAGCTCTGGTACTTCTTGATGCAATTTTTGGCAATAAGGGCAACTAATATCGGTAAAAACCGTGATCACATATTTTTCATTAGCAGCCTTATAAACAATCATTTCATTTTTCAGTGAATCAATTTTTTTCATGATCACTTGATTAGCGATACTGACAGGCTCCTCACCATTAATATTATAAATCGGCCCTGCTGTAAGGTATTTCCCATCATCAGTAATATAAAAAATGCCTTTATCAGAAAGCACTGCATTTAAACCCACTATCGGTGTCGGTTGAATGCTCTCTGCTTTTATCTGCATTTTTGCCAGTTGCGCTTTAATAGCAGCGTTATCTGCAAACACTGGCATTGACACCATACTGAATAAAATGGGTAACCAGAGTAATTTCTTTTTCATTTGAATTCCTATTTAACACCAGCCATTCGGCGGTTATCCCCTTGGGTGATGTTGCTGATGAAGCACTTTTAAGCGCTCTGTAGCAACATGGGTATAAATCTGTGTTGTAGAGAGGTCACTGTGCCCCAATAACATCTGTACAACACGCAAGTCTGCTCCATGATTTAATAGATGTGTTGCAAAGGCGTGGCGTAACACATGGGGTGATAATTTCTCTGAATCAATTCCGGCGATCACCGCGTAATGTTTTATACGATGCCAAAATGTTTGTCGCGTCATTTTTTGGCCTCTTAAGCTTGGAAACACAATATCATCGGTTTTCCCTTGCATAAGGGCTGGTCTACCATATTGCAGATATTGTTCTAACCAGTAAATAGCTTCTTCACCTAAAGGAACTAATCGTTCTTTATCGCCCTTACCTATCACACGTAACACCCCTTGCCGTAAGCTAATATCAGATAAAGACAATCCTACTAGCTCAGAAACCCGTAATCCACAGGCATAAAGAACCTCAAGCATCGCTTTGTCACGTAATTCTATTGGCTCATCAATACAAGGAGCACTAAGTAAATTTTCTACTTGCTGTTCACTTAAGTCTTTGGGTAAACGTTTGGGTAATTTAGGTGTAGAAAGCAAAGCGCTGGGATCATCTTGGCGTAATTTCTCACGATAAAGATATTGGAAAAACCGACGTAAGGTACTTAACAGTCGTGCCGCACTGGTTGCTTTATAGCCCTCATCCAAACGAGTGGCAAGAAAAGCGTGTAAATCTAACGTCGTCACCGATAACCAATTGAGTTTTTGTGTGACCAGCCACTGGCTTAACGCCTGCAAATCTAAACGATAAGCGCTGAGTGTATTCGCAGATAACCCTTGCTCTAGCCAAATACTATCGAGAAATTGTTCTATGATAACGTCATTATCTTCATGGTTATTATCTGTTGTCGTTTGTGTCGATAACTTGGTCTGGGTCACGGGTTTACTCTCTCTTCTTTACGTTGTTACTTGTACATTATGCCTCATAGAAAAAGTTTTCTGGTACAATAGTGACCTTTATTAGCAAAAATATCCTAAAAATCTTTATGAAAATTGGTCTATTTTACGGTTCCAGCACCTGTTATACCGAAATGGCGGCAGAGAAAATTCGTGACATTCTCGGTGAAGAGTTTATTGATCTTCATAATGTTCAAGAGTGCGATATTACTCTGATGCAAGAGTATGACATTCTTATTTTAGGTATTCCAACCTGGGACTTTGGTGAGATCCAAGAAGATTGGCTCGCAATTTGGGAAACGCTACCAACATTAGATCTCAAAGATAAACTCGTTGCTATGTATGGAATGGGGGATCAAATTGATTATGGTGAATGGTTTTTAGATGCATTAGGTATGCTCTACCACCATTTACTGCCAAGTGGTGTTAAATTTATCGGTTTTTGGCCTATTGAAGGGTATGAATTTACCAGTCCTAAACCACTTACTGATGATGGTAAACATTTTGTCGGGCTCGCATTAGATGAGGTGAATCAATTTGAAGAAAGTGATGAACGTTTATCACAGTGGTGTATGCAAATTTTACGAGAAATAGAAGAAAACTTGTAAATCGCAATCAATCTATTGCTTCAGGTTATCTACCGCAAGGTAACACTTTTAACCTTAGTCAATCAGTAAGCATTCTAACGGTTTATATACATACCCAGAATTAAATATCTGGGTATTGCATCAGCAGTTGTGAAAAATTTCGCCACTCATTTTCCGGCATACTATCAAAAGCAACCCATAGCGTGATTTGCTTATTATTTAAGATAGAATCTAACGTTATTTTTGCACCAAATCGGCTGATCCACGGTTGTTTTGCAATCTGCCATTCATGATATTTCCATTGAATACGATTGCCATTAAGCAGCACTAAATCCCCTTTCCTTTTATTGATATTTTTTTGGCTAAAATACCAACCTAATATAAGTAAAAGTAACAAAGGAACCCAGATATAAATAAAGCCAGGTGGCCAAGGATATAACAGCAATGCTATTTCAAAAATAACGTAAACACTAGTTGAAAATAACTGTGTAAACCAAGAAACTGTTAAATGTGATTTCCATAAAGTCACGAGTGATATTAGCTCCTGCTTTAATATCTTATTATTACAACAAGATATCGTCGTCGTTTTTTAATAGCATAACTGATTTTTGTAAAAAAAGGAGAATATAAAAAATAAAATGACGATCCTCTATTTTTTCTTTGAAATGCCACGCAAAATTATTGTCACTAAGATTTAATATTACCTCATTAAAATTTTCTATTCTTCGTTTTTTACTTACTAAAACGCCCTTATTCATTTAATGAATAAGGGCGTGATACTTAGTACTTCAGGCTTTATTTAATGCACTTGGTTTTATATTCTATTTTTATTAGTGCTAATACTTATTAACAATTTCAGCCATACGAATTCTATTACGCTCTTGAATTAACTTTACCATGTAATAAAGATCTTCATCATCAGGGCGGCCGTGGTTCATCAACCAATTAAATAAATCAGGATCAGCACATTCAAGTAAACGAACAAAGAGCCTTTTGTCGTCATCAGAGAGTGTGTCGTACTCGTTTTCGAAAAAAGGCATGATAGAAATATCTAGTTCACGCATTCCACGGCGACATGCCCAATTTATTCGTGCTTTATTTTCTATATCGATAGTCATATTCTGCTCTTTAATATGTTCACTTCAAGAAATACCACTATTTCTTCCTGCCTTGATGATAGTCTTATCGCACTCTTTTTAACATCAAAATGATCACAATTTGTCGCTTTCGTCCAATAGCAACGCTTTGAAGCATCAATAAATTGTTATGCACAAAATTCTTTCTGTGCGCTGAAAATAATAATGACTTGCATTGTCTTGTGACTCTTTTACCATAAACAGTGTATCGGATTAACTACATAGCGGGTGATGTCATGACTCAAAATTCTACTCAGACAAAACGCCCTCATGCCGCAATCAATTTACCACTCACCTTGATCTCTTTAGATGATTGGTCATTGATAACTGCAACAGGGGCTGATAGTGAAAAATACTTACAAGGCCAACTAACAGCGGATATTGCCGCATTACCGACTACAGAGCACACTTTAGCCGCTCATTGTGAAGCTAAAGGGAAAATGTGGAGTACATTGCGCATTTTCCATCAACAAGCAGGATTTGCTTATATATTGCGGAAAAATGTTGCTGAAAAACAACTTACTGAGCTTAAAAAATACGCCGTATTTTCAAAAGTGACTTTTACTGAAAATACAGATGCGGTGTTATTAGGACTTGCGGGGCAAGGCGCGGCACAAGCCTTAGCGGAATTCTTCCCTGAGATCCCCCGTAAAGCCAATGAAGTGGTTAATCACCAAAATAGCTACTTACTGCAACTCCCGTTACCTACAGAGCGCTTTTTAATTGTTACAGATGAAGAGACTGCCAAAAAACTAGCCACGACATTGCCCGCAGAAACCAGTGATAGTGACCAGTGGTTAGCCCTTGATATCGAGGCGGGTTATCCCATTATTGATACCCCTAATATCGAACAATTCTTACCACAAGCGACTAACTTACAAGCATTACCATTAAGTATTTGCTTTAAAAAAGGTTGCTATACAGGTCAAGAAATGGTGTCTCGTGCCAAATTCAGAGGCGCAAATAAACGTGCTATGTATCTGTTATCAGGTGGCGCAGCACAATTGCCGGACATTGGCGGTAGCGTTGAGTGGCAATTAGGTGAAGATAAATGGCGCAAAACGGGCACGGTATTAAGTGCGGTTCGTATGGCCGATAACACGATTATCGCCGAAGTGGTGATGAATAATGATATGGATGCTGACAGCGTATTTCGTGTCCAAGGTGATACCACCAGCCGCTTAACGATTAAACCTTTGCCTTACTCTTTAGAAGATGAGTGATAGCACTTCCATATGAACGGATTTTTATGACACAACAAACTAATGGGGCTTTTGGCCCCTTTTCAGATACCATCAATTTTATTATTGAACTCGATAAACTCAAACGCGTTTACCGCAAAAATAATGTATTAGACAATAGCCGTGCTGAAAATACCGCTGAGCATAGTTGGCACTTTGCTGTTGCAGCAATGAGTTTTCAACCTTATGCCGGTGATATTGATATAGGTAGAGCGATCCAGCTAGCTTTAGTGCATGATATTGTCGAAATCGATGCTGGCGATGTGATGGTTTATGATGTTGCTGCTCGTGAAGCGATTAAAGAGCAAGAGCAAAAAGCAGCCAGACGTATTTTTTCGTTGTTACCTGCACCACAAAGTGAATATTTTCTTAATCTCTGGCTTGAATATGATGCAGCACAAACCCCTGAGTCACAATTTGCCAATATTTTAGATCGCGCAATGCCAATGTTAATGAATCTACATAACGAAGGGCAAAGCTGGGTTGAAAATAATATCCGTTTAGAACAAGTGATTGCACGAAATCTATTTATCGAAAAACAGTGGCCAGAATTTTGGCAATACCTCTATCCTCAATTACTAGAGGCTCAGAAAAAAGGCTGGTTAAAATAATTTTTTGCTGTTCATTTGATGATGACCAAAAAAATACCGAAGGTAGATTTTGAATTTACCCTCGGTATTTTATTTAGTAATAGCGCTAAATTAACCTTTATTCATAATCACTTATTGGCGCACAAGAACAATGCAAATGACGATCACCATAAACATCATCAAGGCGTTTTACTGCCGGCCAATATTTATTGCGTTTCGTTGCTTCACTTGGGAATACCGCACATTCACGGCTATAGCTATGTGACCATTCTTGCACTAATTCATACTGTGTATGTGGTGCATTCACTAGCGGATTATCATCAATCGGCCATACCCCGTCATCGACTTGTGCAATTTCAGCACGAATCGAGAGTAACGCATCAATAAAGCGGTCAATTTCAACTTTGCTTTCAGATTCGGTTGGCTCAATCATTAATGTCCCCGCAACAGGGAATGACATGGTTGGCGCATGGAAGCCGTAATCAATTAGACGCTTCGCCACATCCATTTCACTGATACCATAGTTAGCTTTGAGTGGACGAATATCAATAATACATTCATGGGCAACATAACCTTCCGCCCCAGAATAGAGGATGTCATAGTCATCTTTTAAGCGTTGAGCAATATAGTTAGCATTTAAAATCGCTACTTGGCTCGCTTGTTTAAGCCCTTCTGAGCCCATCATACGGATGTACATCCAGCTAATAGGTAATATTGAGGCACTACCAAACTGTGCTGCTGACACGGCACCTTGGGTCGTAACACCGTCCATTTCCACGACACTATGTCCAGGTACAAATGGCGCTAAATGTGCTTTTACGCCAATAGGTCCCATACCTGGGCCACCACCGCCATGGGGGATACAGAAAGTTTTATGTAAGTTTAAGTGTGATACATCAGAGCCGATAAAGCCTGGCGTCGTGATCCCCACTTGCGCATTCATATTGGCGCCATCAAGATAAACCTGTCCGCCATATTGATGAATGATCTCACAAACTTCACGTATACCCTCTTCATAAACACCGTGGGTTGAAGGATAAGTCACCATCACACAAGAAAGCTCAGCTTGGTGCTTCTCTGCTTTCGCTTTTAAGTCTGCAATGTCGATATTACCATTTTCATCACATCCCACGACAACCACCGTCATACCCGCCATATGGGCTGATGCAGGGTTTGTACCATGGGCTGAGCTTGGAATTAAACAGATATGGCGATTTCCTTCTCCTCGGCTTTGATGGTAACGACGAATAGCTAACAAGCCAGCATACTCCCCTTGCGCCCCTGAGTTAGGTTGCATACACATCGCATCATAACCCGTTATGGCAGCCAACCAATTAGATAGCTGCTCAATCATTATCTGGTAGCCTTGCGCTTGATAAGGTGGGCAGAATGGGTGCATTTCGGTAAATTCAGGCCATGTGATCGGCAGCATTTCAGCCGCAGCATTAAGCTTCATAGTACATGAGCCTAACGGGATCATTGCTTGGTTAAGCGCTAAATCTTTATTTTCTAAACGATGCATATAGCGCATCATTTCAGTTTCACTGTGATAAAGATGGAAGTTTTCATGGGTTAACACCGCATCTTTACGCAACATTGCCGTTGGAATTGAGGTCGATGAAGAAGCTACCAGTGCATCTAATGTATCAATGTCATCAGAGAAAGCTTTACCACTGATAATCTCAATCAATCTGACAACATCTTCGCGAGTCGTCACTTCACTTAAAGTGACACCTACTGCACCAACAATATCGGTTCGTAAGTTAATTTCAGCATCTTTAGCACGTTGTAATACACCCGATTTATCCGCTGTTTCAACGGTTAAAGTATCAAACCATGTCTGATGGCGTAATGTCATGCCATTTTGAATTAAACCCGCGGCTAAAATATCCGTTAAGCGATGAATACGCTGAGCAATATTTTTTAGACCTTCAGGCCCATGATATACCGCATACATGGCAGCAATATTGGCCAGTAATACCTGTGAAGTACAAATATTCGAGTTAGCTTTTTCACGGCGAATATGCTGTTCACGAGTTTGCATTGCCATACGTAACGCTCTGTTACCTGCAGCATCACGCGAGACACCGATAATACGTCCTGGCATGGCTCGTTTATATTCATCTCGACAGGCAAAGAAAGCAGCATGTGGACCACCATATCCCATTGGCACCCCAAAGCGTTGGGCTGAGCCTAATACAATATCCGCTCCTTGTTGCCCTGGAGCCGTTAATAACACCAGTGCCATTAGATCAGCCGCTACACTGGTAATAATTTTTCGCGTTTTTAGTTCACTAATGAGCTGACTATAATCATGAATTTCACCGGTTGTGCCGACTTGCTGTAATAGCACACCAAAGACACCTTCTAGCTCTAACACTTTTTCAGCTTTATCGACAATCACTTCAAAACCAAAGGTGTTAGCTCGGGTTTTTACTACGTCTAGTGTTTGGGGATGAATATCATCAGCGACAAAAAAACGCTCCGCATTTTTTAGTTTACTAACACGTTTTGCCATTGCCATAGCTTCAGCGGCAGCAGTGGCTTCATCTAATAGCGAAGCAGAGGCTAAATCCATGCCAGTATAATCAATGGTTACTTGTTGAAAGTTAAGTAATGATTCAAGACGCCCTTGAGAAACTTCTGGCTGATAAGGAGTATAAGCAGTATACCAACCTGGATTTTCTAGCAAATTACGTAAAATAACAGGAGGCAATACAGAAGGCGCATATCCCATACCGATATAAGAGGTAAAACGTTTATTTTTACGGGCTATCGCTTTTAGTTCTGCTAATGCTTCTTGTTCAGTAGCCCCCCCTCCGACATTAGGCGGCGTTGCTAATTGGATATTATCGGGAACAATCTTTTGTGTTAATTCATTTAATGAGGAGATGCCAACAACATCAAGCATCTCTTTAATCTGTTCTGGCGATGAGCCAATATGGCGACGAATAAATTCATCACGATATTCTAATTGAGTTAAAGTTTGTGTCATTGCGGGTAATTCCTGAATTCACAATAAATGGATAAGCTGTTCTTACTGATTTGAAAATAGGCTGATAAATAAAAACGCCCCGACTTTTTAATGACGAGGCGTTTATTTTTACTCTTCGTTTTCAACTAACTCTTGGTAGCCAGCCGCATCAAGGAGATCGTTTAATTCGCTTTCATCTTTTGCTTTTATGCGAAATAACCATCCATCCCCATAAGGATCACTATTAACCAGCTCTGGTGAACCATCCAACTCCTCATTTACTGCAATAATTTCGCCAGATAATGGGGCATAAATATCTGATGCAGCTTTTACTGATTCAGCCACAGCACAATCATCCCCAAGATCAACTTCACTGCCTACATCAGGAAGATCAACAAACACCATATCACCTAACAACTCTTGAGCATGTTCAGTGATGCCGATAGTGTATTCGCCATTGCCTTCAGAACGGATCCACTCATGAGATTGCGCATATTTTAATTCACTAGGTATTTGACTCATTGACCGTACTCTCCATTTAAAATAATAATGCTTTATACCAATGCTTTACCTGAACGAACAAAACCAGGTTTTACCACCTCTACCGGTATTTCACGATTACGCAATAAAACAATTGCGCTATCTTTAATACCTGCGGGTACTCTGGCTAATGCAATACTAAAGCCCAATGTCGGTGAAAATGTGCCACTAGTAATAACGCCTTCTCTTAATTCACCTAAATCATCGGTAAAGTGCACGGCACTACCTGCACGTAACACCCCTTTTTCTCGCATCACCAGACCAACCAGTTTATCTGTGCCTGTTGCGCGTAATTTTTCTAATGCTTCTCTACCAATAAATTGACGATCTTCGGGTAACCAGGCAATCGTCCATCCCATATTAGCCTCAAGAGGATTAATAGTTTCATCCATCTCTTGACCATAAAGATCCATACCCGCTTCTAAACGTAAAGTGTCTCGAGCACCTAACCCCGCGGGCTTAACCCCCACTGCTAATAACTTTTGCCAATAATCAACAGCTTGCTCTTTTGGCATGGCGATTTCATAACCTGCTTCACCGGTATAACCTGTCGTCGCGACGAAGAGATCATCAAGTTGTACGCCATAGAAAGGCTTCATCGCTGCCACTATTTGGCGATGCGATTCACTAAATAAACGCTGTACTTTTTCTTGTGCGTGAGGGCCTTGTACTGCAATTAATGCTAAATCATCACGTACTTGAATATCGACGACATAATCTTTGGCATGCTCAGTGATCCACGCTAAATCTTTTTCGCGGGTTGCGGAGTTAACCACCAGACGATAGAAAGTCTCATCAAAGTAGTAAACAATCAGATCGTCAATCACACCACCAGACGCATTTAGCATACCAGTATAAAGTGCTTTGCCTTTTTCGGTGAGTTTAGCGACATCATTCGCTAATAGATAACGTAGAAAGTCTTTAACTTGCGGGCCATGTAAATCAACAATCGTCATGTGAGATACATCAAACATACCTGCATCTTGACGCACATTATGGTGTTCATCAATTTGAGAGCCATAATGCAGTGGCATCATCCAACCATGAAAATCAACCATACGAGCACCACAGGCGACGTGCTCATCATATAACGGAGTCTGTTTTGCCATTCTTCCCTCTTTCTATTTTTAGTTTAGATGATCCAGAGAACGCAATTTGTTAAATATAAAATTAAACTTGATTAAAAATCAGCGTGTTAATTACAAGCTTAAGTTTATTTTTAAACATTATTTTAACAAATATGAGCAATTAACGTACAACGCAAACGATACCTTTACTTTGAACTTATCACTAAGAGAAAAAATAAACCATAAGTTAAAATAGGGTATTACCTCTACCAATCATAATGTAGAGAAATAAGTATGCAGAATGAATGATTGTAATTATGCGTATCAGCCCTCATTTTTAGTGAATAATGACTAAAAAAAGGGGAGCAATACAAAGAATAGACTGAAAAAATAGCTATTTTTAGTGTTATTTTTCCAGTCTGTTATAAAGAAAAGTAATGTGAAATGGCTGTTGAATTAGATTTTTTCAGCTGAAACAGAATTTTTATGCTTTAGCCATTCTGGTAAATCAGAAAGTCCCATCGCCTGTTCAAGTAACTTTGGTTTTACTCCTGGTAAACTATCTGCTAACGAAAGACCGATATCACGCACCCACTTTTTAATAGGGTTATTACCTTCAAATAATTCGCGGAACCCTTGCATAGTCGCTAACATGACCGCAGCGGCATGTTTACGGCGGCGCTCAAAACGTCTTAAATAGAGATACTCACCAAAATCTTTACCTTCTGCTTTTAAACGACGGATTTCACCAATTAATTCAGCAACATCCATAAAGCCAAGGTTAACCCCTTGTCCAGCTAAAGGGTGGATGGTATGCGCGGCATCACCTAATAACGCTAACCGTGGAGCGGCAAATTGACGTGCATAGCGACCCGTTAATGGAATTGTCATACGTTCACTGACTAATTCACACTGGCCTAAGCACATATCAAAAGTAACACCTAGCGTACGTTCAAATCGCGTTTTATCTGCACTCTTATAATCTTCAGCCAATGAGCTAGGTAGCGACCACACAATAGAACAAGTATGAGGATCTGCAAGAGGTAAAAAGGCTAAAATCCCCTCACCATGAAACACTTGGCGCGCCACATTATCGTGGGGCTGTTCTGTGCGTATGGTTGCGACTAAAGCGTGATGTTCATAATCCCAAAAAGTCAGTGGAATATCAGCATTTTTACGCAACCAAGAATTCGCACCATCGGCGCCAACAACCAGCCTAGCGGTTAACATTTCGCCGTCATTTAAACTGATAAAGGCTTCATTTTCTCCCCACACAATGCGTTCAATTTGAGCAGGGGAATAACAGGTAATATCACTATGACTGGTGACCTTTTGCCACAGCACTTCACGAATAAGATGATTTTCAATAATAGTGCCAAGATGAGATAACCCTTCTTGTTGCGCTGAAAACGCAATACGTCCAAAACTATCTTGATCCCATACTTCCATACCTTGATAAGGAGCTGTACGTAATGCCGTTAAGTTTTCCCATACCCCCAATTTCTTGAGTAATAACTCACTGGCAGTATTAATCGCAGATACCCGTAATGCAAAATCATCTTGCGGATGGAAATGCGTGGTGACTGGGTGATTTTCTATTATCGCTATACGTAATCCACAGCCATGTAATCCGCAGGCTAATGCAAGCCCGACCATTCCACCACCAGCAATAACAACATCAAATGATTTCATAATAAAAGTATCCTAAAAAGCAATTATGCTCAGTTTGTCCAACCTAATGTTTGGTGTGCTAATTTGTTACGAAGTGCAGGCACTAATTCCATCGTCATTAAGCCTAGATTACGGGAGATAATTAACGGCATACAACGATTCGCAAACACTTTCACTAAGCCATCAGTGATCGTGATAGTACTTTCTCTATCCTGTTCGCGAAGCTGTTGATATTGTGATAATACGCGATAACTGCCGATATCAAGACCTGATTGTATGGCCGAGGTTAATGTATTGGCTAATGTCATTACATCGCGTAAACCAAGATTAAAACCTTGCCCTGCAATAGGGTGCAAGGTTTGAGATGCATTACCTATCAATGCTAAACGATGGCTGATCATTTGCTGTGCTTTTTGCAAAACTAATGGATAGCAATGACGCTGTCCTACTTGTTCAATCTTACCCAAACGCCAGCCAAAATCCCGTTGTAACTGTGCAATGGTTGTTTGATCATCCCATTGTGAAACTTGCTCTAATTTTTCAATAGGATGGCACCACACCAATGAACTACGCCCTTCGCTCATGGGTAACATTGCTAATGGACCAAATTGTGTAAATCGCTCAAATGCACAACCTTTGGGATCAATCTCTGTTTTTACATTGGCGATCACCGCAACTTGATGATAAGGCGTTTTCTGCCATTGAATATGACATTGATGACCAATGGGTGAATGTGTACCATCTGCGGCAACCAGTAAATCACCGCTAAGTTGCGTACCATCATCAAGTGTCACTTCAACGTTATCGAGATGGCGCTGAACATGCTCCACTTTAGCGGGACAATATAGCGTAATATTGGGTTGTTTTTTCAACTGTGCAAACAGTTGACGCCCCGCATCATGTAATTCAATAACATAACCGAGTGCGTCAATATCGTAGTCCTGTGCATTTATGTTCACAAAACCGCAATGGCCTCTATCAGAAACATGAACGTGATTAATAGGTGTCACAAAGGGTTTTAAGACCGACCATAATCCGATTTGTGCTAATCGCTTTGCTGTGCCATGCGCTAAAGCGATCGCTCTAGCATCGAATCCGGGATGCCCATTATCTGGCTCTCGCGCTTCAATAAGCGAAATGGAAATATTCCCCTTATTTAATGCAGAAAGTGCTAGTGCTAACGTTGCACCCACCATTCCGCCACCCACAATAATCACATTCATGCTGATTTTAGCCTTAAATTTTTCCTGCCATCAGAGCTTCAATTTCATCAGGATCTTTAACAACCATAGCCGTTAAATTTTCATTACCTGTTTCAGTAATAACAATGTCATCTTCAATGCGAATACCAATACCACGATACTCTTGTGGTACATCTGCATCTGGCGCAATGTAAAGTCCTGGTTCAATAGTCAACACCATACCCGGCTCTAAGATACGATCGCGATCGGTGCCATAGTGTCCAACATCATGAACATCAAGACCTAACCAGTGACTTAAGCTATGCATAAAGAAGCGCTGATAGGCTTTTGTCTCAATGAGGTGTTCGATATCACCGTGCATAATGCCGAGCTTAACTAAGCCTTCCACCATGATATACACGACATGTTGAGTGACTTCTTTGATGCTTGTACCCGGTTTATACAATTCGAGGGATACATTGAGTGATTTTAAAACAATCTCGTAAATTTCACGTTGTTGACGGCTAAATTTACCATTAACAGGGAAAGTTCGCGTAATATCACCCGCATAACCTTCATATTCACAGCCTGCATCAATAAGGACTAAATCCCCATCACGCATTTTAGTTTCATTTTCAGTATAATGTAAGATACAACCGTTCTCACCACTACCGACAATACTGTTATAGGAAGGGAAACGCGCACCATGAGAGATAAACTCATGTTCAATTTCCCCTTGTAATTGATACTCATACATACCTGGCTGACATTTTTGCATTGCGCGAGTATGGGCTAACGCAGAAATTTTTCCGGCTTTGCGCAGTAATTCAATTTCAGCATCAGATTTAAATAACCGCAGTTCGTGCACTATTGGGCGCCAATCAATAAGCGTTTGTGGCGCTTTTAAATTACGGCGAGAGCCTTTTCTTAAGGTATCCAGAGCATTAAAGACGATTTCATCGGCAAACGCATATTCACCTTGGGCATGATAAACAATATCCAATCCATTGAGTAATTGATAAAGTTGCTCACCTACATCTTCGTAAGGTAGCGCTTTATCAACACCTAATTTTTCAGGGGCAGCTTCTTGCCCAAGACGACGACCAAACCAGATTTCCGCGGTTAAATCTCTAACCCGATTAAACAGTACGCTATGATTATGTGTTTCATCACTTTTAATCAACACAAGGATAGCTTCTGGCTCACTAAATCCGGTGAGATACAAGAAGTCACTATGTTGGCGATAGGGATATTCACTATCAGCATTGCGTTGTGCTTCTGGCGCAGCAAAAAAGATAGCTGCACTTGCTGGTTTCATCTGAGCTAATAATGCCTGACGACGGGATAAAAATTCTTGCTTATTCATACCCACTCCTATCCTTTATTGATCTTTTGGTTATCTAATTAATAAGGCAATTATTAATGTAATGTCCGTTGTTCATCTTGTTTATCATTTTCTGTTGTTGTCTCTTTTGAGGCGACAAAAGTGATATAGCACAGCTGAACAGAGACTTTGACATATTCTGTAACTTCTTCGAGTGCATCTTCAAGCTCTTGTTGATTTTCATCTTCTTCATAGCCTAATGCACCAATATTACGCAAATCAGTGATAACTTCCGTCAACTCTTTATGCTCAGATAACTTAGGTTGTGCAACACCTAATCCTAATAGAAAATGATTAACCCACCCTGCAAGGGCATCAGCTCGAGGAAAAACAGATTCTGCATCGTCAGGTAACAGCATAGAAAAATTAAATACGCTGTCATCAAGTTGCTCATGAGTGACGTGATAAAGTGATTCAAGGGGTTCTGATAACGATTTAGGGAACGCTAAGCCCTCATTAGTCAGTTCATGTAACAAAGTTTTCCAACTATTGTCATGTACTGCTCCACAAATAAACCCAGTAATTAGGCCATGCATCTCTGCGGCAGTTAAAGGCACGGCATGTTGTTGTAATAATGAATCAATTGCTGAGTAATCTGGTAATGTGTTTTGTATTGACATAAGAATAAACGTCGCATTTAGGGGAATAGTTCAAGATATGCTACCATCAATAGAACGCACTGTACCAGTTAAGCTATGTTAAACATTGGAATTTTTGCAGTAATAGCGTTTAATACTGCCTTATAACCGTATACACTACTAAACACGTAGCACAGATTTTATGTCAGGAAGGAATCATGTCCGCACAACCCGTTGATCTTCAAATTTTTGGGCGCTCATTACGTGTCAATTACCCACCAGAACAAAAAGATGCTTTACTGGCTTCTGCTGCTGAACTTGAACAACGATTACAAGATCTCAAAGAACGCAGTGGTGTTTCCAATACTGAGCACTTAATTTTTATCGTGGCATTAAATATGAGTCATGAGTTGGCAGAAGAAAAGTTAAAAACGAGAGACTATGCCTACAATATGGAAGAGAAAATAAAAATGCTACAACAATCTATTGAACAAGCTTTACACGATCAAGGCAAGCACCATGATCGCACTTTTTCAACATCAAAGTAGATTTGTTCAGAAAGCATGCGCACACCACGAAATTAACAGATAATAGGTTGCTTTCTACAATTAAAATAATACAATAGTTCATAGATAAGGTGCTTAACAGCACCCACCTAATTTCTCTGAGATGTTCGTCAGTGGGTAAGTCCCCTGAGCCGATATTTCAAAAAAAATAGAATGTGGTGATCTATTACTTGTGAGCATACCTGATTCGTTCAGGCAGCCTAATGGTGATAGCACTATGTTCACCTTGGACCACGGGTTCAAGGGTTACAGCCTACAACGGCATCTTGGAGACCCCAATTCAAGTTCTAAACACTGAGTACTGATTAAGTATTTAATGTTTAGAGCTTTTTTTATTTCTTTTGCCCCTATCTTTCTTGGCTTTTCTCTTTTTTACCTCTAAAATGTAATAAATTCATAGAAGTGATATATTTTTATTCATACTAATTCCTTGCTGATGGATTAATCATGACACAACCCCCTGTTTTCCAGCAAAGAGATCAGATACGTAAAGCTATCCGCCAAAAACGCCGTCAACTTACTGTGGCACAGCAGCAAGATGCTGCACATAAACTCTCTGAACGGGTACTCCATCATCCCAAAGTCAAGCAAGCTAAAACAATTGCCTTATTTCTCTCTTTTGACGGCGAGATTGATACTACTCCCCTAATCACTCATTTATGGGATTTAAATAAACAGGTTTGTCTGCCCGTATTACACCCTTTTCATCGCCATCATTTACTTTTTTTACGTTACGCTCCCACCACGCAGTTAGTGAAAAATCGTTTTAATATTTTTGAACCGCCACTCAATGTGAATAACATTATTCCAATATCTGATATTGATATTATCTTTACGCCACTGGTTGCCTTCGATGAAAGCGGTCAACGACTCGGTATGGGCGGAGGTTTTTATGATAGAACATTAGAAAATTGGCAACGGCAGTCATTTTATCCTATGGGACTTGCTCACACATGCCAACAAGTTCATTCGTTACCGAGCGCAGATTGGGATATACCGTTACCTGAAATTATTACACCTGATAAAGTATGGCGTTTTAATGAACAACTGATACAGAGAAATTAAGACGAGCTTTTAACGCTATCTTTGTTTTTTTATATTATTATCTTATTTTATAAGGTTAAATCTCTATTTTTAACCACATTGTATTTAATATGAAAAATAGAGAAAGTACGAAATTTATAAAAAGCATTAATATCATTCTTAATCTTTCGGGAAAACAATTAGATAATACAAAACCAAACATTAATAAATACGATGATACTATCGCATCATTAGAAAAAAAACATGCTTTTAAACTAAAGAAAAAAAACATTCATTATATTTTTAAAAAACAATTACACTACCCTATGATTTTTTTAGATCGTTCTAAAAATATATTTATTCTTTTAAAATATAACAATAATGAATTTCTAATTTATAATCTACAAACTGACAATATGGAGACATGGAATAAAGAGAGATTAATAAATAACAGTATAAATCACTATTACTATCTGGACTTTGCAGAAAAGCATTTTTTTGATATCACTTGGTTTGTCCCAACCTTTATGAAATATCGTATATTATTTCAAAGTGTATTATTTTACTCGTTAATTCTTCAACTGCTAGCACTTGCCTCCCCGATTATTACGCAAATAATTATGGATAAGGTAATTATCCATCAAGCCCTATCCACGCTTGATGTGTTAATAATAGGTCTTATTTTTGTCGCCGTTTCAGAATCTGTATTAAAGGGGATAAGAGAGTATATTTATCATCATACAGCAAATAAAATTGATATGTTGCTAAGTTTGAAATTAACTAATCATTTATTCAAACTTCCTATCAGTTATTTTAAATCTCGCCAAACAGGTATTATTGTTACACGAGTAAAAGAGCTTGATATCATTCGAGAGTTTATAACAAAAACCTTATTAATGTTATTGGTTGATTTCTCATTTATCTTTATTTTCCTATTTGTTATGGCTTATTTGTCATTAAAGTTAACATTAATCTTTCTTGCCACCATCCCACTCTATTTTATCTTAGCTAAATTAATTGCCCCTAAAATAGAAAAAACCGTACAACAGCTTTATCAATATTCAGCAACAAATAGTGCTTTTTTAACAGAAACCCTAGGAGGTATAGAAACAATAAAAAGCCTTTCATTAGAACCACGTTTTACACAACAGTGGCATACGCAAATCCATCAACTGACTAATGAAAATTTAAAATTACAAAATATTGATAACTTATCGCAATACATTGTTTCATTTTTACAAAAAATAACGACAGCGATACTTTTATGTCTAGGTGCTTTTGAAGTCATTTCACTTGCAATGACAATAGGTCAACTCATTGCTTTTAATATGCTATTAAACCACTGTCTACAACCTTTAAGTTCTGCAATAGAAGTTTGGGGAAAGTATATCCGAGCCAAAACGGCTATTTATAATTTACAAGACATTCTTAATCTCCCAATAGAGCAAGAAAAAGCCAATAAGAAAATGACCTTACAAGGTGAAGTGAGTTTTGAGAATGTCAGTTTTAGTTATCAACATGATGCCCCCCCTGTTGTAAGGCAAATTTCATTTAGAATAAATAAATATGAAACTATTGGTATCGTCGGGACGTCTGGATCAGGGAAAAGTACATTAGCGCGCATCATCGCAGGGCTTTATATCCCACAATTAGGTCAAGTTAAGCTTGATGGCATTCCGGTTTGTGAAATTCCCCCCGCAGTATTACGTCAACAAATAGGGTTTGTCTTACAAGAGAATTTTTTATTTCATTTAACCGTGCTCGACAATATCCGTTTAACGCAGCCATCAGCCTCATTAGATGAGGTTATTCATGTAGCTAAATTAGCAGGTGCTCATGAGTTTATTTTAAAACTTCCTTTAGGGTACGACACACTCATTGCTGAAAATGGCAGATCTTTATCTGGGGGACAATGCCAACGTATTGCAATTGCTAGAGCCTTACTCTCATCCCCTAAAATTTTAATTTTTGATGAAGCTACCAGCGCATTGGATGGTGAGTCTCAAGCCATCATCGAAAAAAATCTTCCCCTTATTACCCAAGATAAGACCGTCATTATGATTGCTCATCGCCTTTCCACAATAAAAAACTGTGACCGCATTATTGTATTAGAAAAAGGCCAGATAATTGAAGAAGGCAAACATAATGAATTGATTAGAAAAGATGGCGCTTATAAGAAACTTTGGCAACATCAACAAGGATAACAATGATGAAATCAAAAATAAAACAAATGATTGCTCACTACTTTAAAACTAAAAAAGAGCCTAAAAACTATGATTTTTACCCTAATCATATCACCGTACTTGAGAAACCGCCGACACCTTATAGTCGTATTATTGCAATAATAATTTCATTAAGTGTGATTATATTTTTACTCTGGGCATATATAGGTAAATTAGATGTGCTTTCTTCAGCTATAGGAAAATTAGTGGTTTCAGGTTATTCGCAACAAATTCAAATTTATGAACATAGTCGCTTAAGCGCCATTCATGTAAAAAATGGCCAACAAGTTACCAAAGGAGAAGCGTTATTAACACTTGATATTTTAGGTGTTGATGAGGAGATTAATAATCTAAAAAATAAGATAGAAAATCTATTATTACTAAAAATTCGTTATCAAGCATTAGGTCAAAACACCCGACCTGATGCAATTGATGATTTTAATTTACTAAATAAAGAAAAAAAAGAAGCGATTCTATTAAGTTATCAAAAAGAAAAGGATGAATTTGATGCTAGTATTAATCACATTAACTCTGAAATAGAAACCAACAATAAAAACAAGCTTCTTACTCACCAAGAAATCAATTCATTAAATGAATTAAAAAACAATATTGAAAAACGTTTTAATATAAAGAAAAAACTCTATGATAAAAAAATCATTAGTACCATGGAGTTTTTAGAAAATAAAAAGGAGTTATTAGAAATTAATCAAATCATTAAAAGAAAATCATCAGAACTGGTTATTTTATCCAGTCAAGAGCAACAATATATAAAAAATCGCGATAAATTAGAAAAACAAAAACACCTAGAGTGGCATGACAAATTTAAACAATATGAAAGCGAAGTTTTTATTTATCAACAAAATCTTTATCATGTTCAGAAACGTCAACAATTAAAAATTGTTCGTTCTCCTGTTACAGGTACAGTACAACAACTCGCTGTTCATACCCTAGGAGCCGTATTGCAACCTTCACAAGCGGTGATGGTGATAGTGCCCGATACTCAGCATAATGTTGCTGAGGTGAATATTCTCAATAAAGATATTGGTTTTATCTATCCGGGTCAAAAAGCGGTGATTAAAATTGATGCCTTTCCTTATACCCGTTATGGCACCATTGAAGGTACCATTGTCAATATAGCAAAAGATTCCATACAACATGAACAATTAGGCTTAGTTTATCCCGTCCTGATTGAACTTGATAAGCAAGTAATGGGTGAAGATGAAGCACAATATAAACTGGCTACAGGTATGTCTTTAGTTGCCGATATAAAAATTGAAAAACGTCGAGTGATTGATTATTTACTCAGTCCAATAGAAGTTTATCAACATGAAGCATTAAGAGAAAAATAATAGCGAGATATCTATGAACTATATAACTGAAAATACGCCATCTCTTCATCCTTCAATTATTGATGGGCTTATTTATTTTTCAAAAAAAAATAAAGGAACATTAAAAAAAGAGCAGCTTATTCATTTTTTAGGTAATGATGACAATCTCTCTGAATTAAATATCATAGAAGCCGCTCAACAACTCAATTTAAAATGCGAATTTTCATTTTTTAATAGTGAAAGTGAGTATAAAGATAAAATAATTATTGATACACTTATCGAAATTAATGGTTATTGGTATATTCTAAAAAATAGAATAAGTGATAAATTAATTATTATTGACCCAAGCACTAACACAGAGAGTCATTATCATATTGATAAAAAAATCACTTATACCACACTGCTAATTATTAATAAGATATTTACCCCTAAACAGAGCAAGTTTAGCTTAATGTGGTGCATTCCATCACTATTAAAACAAAAAAAATCATTATATTTAATTTTTATTTTATCTTGTTTTATTCAATTATTTGCTTTAGTTAATCCAATTATTTTGGAAAAAATTATTGATAAGGTATTAACAGGAAGAAGCCTCTCTAATTTGCAAGTTTTAGGGGTACTCCTCGTGCTGCTTGCTATTATAGAGCCTATCTATCTTTTATTACGAGATAAACTTTATGCTTTTGTTTCTTGTACCCTAGGTGCCGAATTCTCAGGGAAAATTTATCAACACCTCATTCGGCTACCCAGTCAGTTTTTTAATCAACGTCAATCTGGGCAAATTATTGCTCGTATTCAAGAGCTTGCTCATATTCGCCAGTTTATTACTGGCTCTGCGTTGATGATGGTACTGGATTTTATTTTTATTATCGTATTTCTTTCAGTAATGTTTGCTTATTCCGTATTATTAACTTGGATAACCATAGCAGCATTAGTCGTTTACTTTTTATTTTGGCTGATACTTGGCCCCATGATCCGTTATTGGGTTGAACAAGAGTATCAAGCAAATGCTGATAATACGAGCTTATTAACAGAGGCTATTAATGGTATAGAAACCATAAAAATAACAGCAACAGAACATCAATTTATTGAAAAGTGGCAATATAAACTCACTAATTATATCCTTAAGCGTTTTTCAGCGGCCAAAAAAGCGTTATTTGCTCAGCAATTAATTGGGGCTATTCATAAAATTACTATGGCAATTATCTTGTGGCATGGTGTTAATCTGATTATGAAAGCGCAATTAAGTGTGGGCGAATTAGTGGCTTTTAATATGTTTGCCGCCCATATTACACAACCTATTTTACGTTTAGCCCAACTTTGGCAAGATGTTCAACAAACAGGCATCTCTATACGTCGTATTGGCGAGATCGTTAATACTCCCACAGAGCATCAGCATCAAGGACTTGCTACTGTACCTAATATTGCAGGAAGTATAGTATTTTCTCATGTACGCTTTCGTTATACAGCCAATACTCCAGATGTGATTGAGCAACTCTCTTTTTCGATCCCCGCGGGCAAGTTTATTGGTATTACAGGACCCTCGGGTTCAGGGAAAAGTACTATCACACGTTTAATTCAACGTTTTTATACTCCTCAACAAGGCCAGATTTATATTGATGGTATGGATCTCGCCATTGCCAATCCCCTTACTTTACGCCAATCAATTAGTGTTGTTTTACAAGATAATTTTTTATTTAGTGGCACTATTATGGAAAATATTCGGTTATCAAAACCCGATTGTAGTGAAGAAGATATTATTGAAGCGAGTAAATTAGCCGGCGCTTTTCATTTTATTACTCAACTCCCTGAGGGATTTAATACACAAGTGGGTGAAAGAGGTAGTAATTTGTCAGGAGGACAGCGTCAGCGTATTGCGCTAGCAAGAGCACTTTTACCTGATCCACGAATTCTTATTTTAGATGAGGCAACATCGGCGTTAGATTATGCCTCAGAAGCGGAAATTTTAGCCAATCTTCCGGCTATTTGTAAAAATAGAACGGTAATTTGTATTGCTCACCGACTTAATGCTATTTCTATTTCAGATTATATTTATGTTATTAATAAAGGTCGTATATTAGAAGAAGGTACACATAGCGATTTATTAAATAAGAAAACACTTTATCAGCAATTGTGGCAGCAACAGACACAGCAATAAACCGTGATAAGTAATGAACCATAAAAATAAAGGCTCTAATTATTGAGCCTTTATACTTAATATAAAAATAGCGATATTAGTACAACATACGAGCACGAATGGTACCCGGTAGTCCTTTTAGTTTCTGCAATACTAACTCAGCTTGTGCTTTCGTTTGTGTAGTAACGTCAATCACTACATAACCCACATTCCCAGCTGTACGTAGATATTGCGCAGCAACGTTAATATTTTCTTCTGTAAATACGTTATTGATACTATTCATAATACCCGGACGGTTTTCATGAATATGCAGTAAACGGTTTACATCATCACCATGACTAGGCAATGATACTTCAGGGAAATTAACCGCAGATAATGTAGAACCATTATCAGAATATTTAGCTAACTTACCAGCAACTTCATAACCAATATTTTCTTGGGCTTCTTGGGTTGAACCACCAATATGTGGCGTTAAGATCACATTATCAAATTTAATTAATTCTGATACAAAAGGATCGTTCGTATCGTTATTTGCCCCCGGCTCCGTTGGGAAAACGTCCACCGCTGCACCTGATAAATGTTTACTCTCTAGCGCTTGTGCTAATGCCGGAATATCAACCACAGTTCCACGAGAGGCATTAATAAGAATAGCGCCTGGCTTCATTCGTAATAGCTCTTCGTGACCAATCATATTTTTTGTTGATGGCGTTTCTGGCACGTGTAAGCTAACAATGTCACACATATTCAGCAGTTCGGATAAGTGGCGAACTTGGGTTGCATTTCCTAAAGGAAGTTTGTTTTCAATATCATAAAAATAGACATCTAAACCAACACTTTCCGCCAATATCCCTAACTGGGTGCCTATATGACCATAGCCAATAATCCCCAGTTTTTTACCTCGCGCTTCAAAACAGCCTTTAGCTTGTTTATCCCAAATACCACGATGGGCTTTAGCATTAGCTTCTGGAATACGACGCAGTAATAACAGTAATTCCCCTAACACCATTTCAGCCACGGAACGAGTGTTTGAAAAAGGTGCATTAAAAACAGGGATCCCACGACGGGCAGCCGCATCTAAGTCAACTTGGTTAGTACCAATGCAGAAGCAGCCTACAGCAACTAATTTTTCAGCGGCTGCAAAAATTTCTTCTGTTAAGTGAGTGCGGGAACGGATCCCCACAAAGCGTGCATCACGGATAGCTTGTTTTAATTCTTCTCCCGATAATGCACCTTTATGATATTCGATGTTGGTATAACCTGCTGCTCTTAAATTCTCTACCGCACTTTGGTGTACACCTTCCAATAGTAGGAACTTTATCTTTTCTTTTTCCAAAGATACCTTGACCATTTACCCTGCCCTATTTGTGTTACATGAATAAAAACGAAATCCTGTTTCACCAACATAACAAAAATAGATTTTGAGGCAATACAACCGATTGCACTGTTGACAGAATAAGCGATAGATAAAGTGATTTTCTACCGAGCAAAATGATTTTGACAATAAAAATGGCAGCATTTTAAAGAGAGATATCTCTATCGTGTGATATATATCACTGAATTTATGGTTTTCAAAATAATTTGCAAAAAGTCATCATTCTGATTATCTAAGGGGAAAGATAAAAGAGAGTGGGAAAACAATATAGTTCTCCCACTCTCTTTAAGAGGATGTTGTTATCTCTGACTAGAGATACAATTTAATCGTGTTATTTAATGGTTTTCACACCTTCAGAAGTCCCCATTAATACAATGTCTGCTCCGCGATTAGCGAAAAGCCCGACAGTGACCACCCCTGCAATACTATTAATTTTATTTTCTAGCTCGATAGGGTTCAAAATAGTGAGATTATAAACGTCTAAGATCACGTTACCATTATCCGTCACGACGTTTTCACGATATTCAGGTAACCCACCTAATTTAACCAGCTCGCGAGCCACATAAGAGCGAGCCATTGGGATAACTTCAACAGGCAGAGGGAATTTACCCAAAACATCCACTTGTTTTGATTCATCGACAATACACACAAAGGTTTTTGCCACCGCTGCAATGATTTTTTCACGGGTTAATGCCGCACCACCACCTTTGATCATCTGCATTTGATGGTTAATTTCATCAGCACCGTCTACGTAGATATCGAGCGAATCAACTTCATTACAGTCAAAAACGGGAATGCCATAGCTTTTTAGTTTTGCCGTTGAAGCCTCTGAGCTAGAAACTGCCCCTTCAATTTGACCTTTCATTGTTGCAAGAGCATCAATAAAATGAGAAGCCGTAGAGCCTGTTCCAACGCCCACGATAGTACCCGGTTTTACATATTCAAGGGCGGCCCAACCTACTGCTTTTTTTAATTCATCTTGAGTCATTTACAAAACCTTATTTTTCACATTTATCGAATAAGAATAGCATAGTGCCCATAAAATCCGCACAAGGTGTATCAAAATTTGAGACACAACATTTTAACTCATAAAAACTAAAAATATGGCATAGTACACAGTAGAACATAAAATCAAAGAGAATCTGTCAATGAAACGTCCTGATTATCGGGCCCTGCAAGCCCTTGATGCCGTTATTCGAGAGCGTGGTTTTGAACGAGCCGCACAAAAACTATGTATTACGCAATCTGCCGTTTCACAAAGAATAAAACAACTTGAGAATCTATTTGGACAACCTTTATTAGTACGTACGGTTCCGCCCCAACCCACAGAGCAAGGGCAAAAGCTACTCGCATTACTGCATCAGGTCGAAATGTTAGAAGAGCAGTGGTTAGGTGATGAAAATAGTGGCTCGACGCCTCTTTTACTCTCTTTAGCTGTCAACGCGGATAGTTTAGCTACTTGGTTATTGCCTGCTTTGCACCCGGTATTAACACAACTTCCTATCCGGCTTAATATTCAAGTAGAAGATGAAACTCGTACCCAAGAGCGATTAAGACGTGGTGAAGTGGTTGGCGCTATCAGTATTCAGCCTCAAGCATTGCCTAGCTGTCTAGTCGACCAATTAGGCGCATTAGACTATCTTTTTGTGGCATCCCCTGATTTTGCCCAACGTTATTTTGCTAATGGGGTCACTAAATCATCTCTGTTAAAAGCCCCCGCCGTCGCATTTGACCATCTTGATGATATGCATCAGGCTTTCTTACAGCAAAACTTCGGTTTATCTCCCGGTAGTGTGCCCTGCCATATTGTTAATTCTTCCGAAGCCTTTGTTCAGTTAGCTAAACAAGGCTCAACATGTTGTATGATCCCTCATCTACAAATTGCCGATGAGCTAAAAAGTGGTGAATTGATTGATTTAACGCCAGGATTATGCCAACGCCGCATGTTGTATTGGCACCGTTTTGCCCCAGAAAGCAGAACGATGAGAAAGGTAACGGATGCGTTACTTGATTATGGTCGTAAAGTGCTTAAGCAAGATGAAGAGTAAAAAGTAACGTTGATGATGTTGTTTCTTGATCAATATTATCGCTATTCTTAGAAAGGGATTTAACCAGTGTGTTCCATCAACCGGTTTAACTCACAGTGAGGAGTTGATGTTTTCCTCTACCGGAAGAAGCAAATTTAAGTTTTATTGGCATTTAACGGGCATAATATTGTATAATAAATGAACATAGGAAAAGGAGATTCAGATGAGCACTTTTATTCGTCGAAGTCGCAACGTTGCTCTAGCCATTGATGCTGGACGTAAAAGTGGTAGTGCTAACATAGAAGGTAATACCCCTGCTGATATTCAAGCCAGCCTGCTGAAAAGCTTAGGTGAGTTTACTGCATCTATTCCAACTACAAAACAACAACCTTACGTGAAAGGATCTCACGGTGCCAATCATAAAAAAACCTATTTCGGGCGTTGATCTCCGTGCAAGTTTTTATTTGACTTCCCAAAGTTTAGGATATCCTTCAAATAAACAGGCAATATTAATGGCTGATATTGCCACATTAATAGCTAAATGGAGGAATGGCTTAGAGGTCGAAATTTATACGGAAAATTATGAATTTAGATATGGTAGGATTAAGTCTTCACGTTTTAACGCCTCTGGTGAGGAAAGCGTATATTATGCAACTTACTTTCATACTCGTGCCAAGCCAAAGGACAATGATCCATTTCTAATAATTACTTTTGATCCCGTTGTTGGACAAGACGATTTTATGTTCATTGAGACCATTATTGATCATAGAACCTATTTTGGTTCACCGGGTGCAAGTAAAACTAAATCTCATATTGAAAGACGGTCATCTGATTTAAAACGCCGCATTGAAAATGGAAAAAAAATTAGTTCCGAACCTTCATCTTCAGTTCAAAACGTTAATAAAAATAACAATGATTCGCCTGATCAAGAAAATAAGTAAAGATGCTTTTTATATATGTAATATTTTCTGACATAAAATCATTTTAAAATATAAGCTTAATAACTGCTTTTCGCACCCAAAAGAACTATCAAATCAGATCCTGCGCTATAACATAGATGTATCAGCTCACTGCTGAGCCAATACATCTTATCTTTTGATGGTAAAGATTATTTAGCTGTTTTTAATTCAAATACCACGTCAACGTAATCTTTAAACTCAATGCTTTGTTGTTGATAGGTCTCTTTTACTGCTTCCGGTGACGGGGCACTTAATGCCATAGCATCCATTTTCATTCGTGCTATCGGATAAGGTGTTGCTTCTGGTGCGCGATAACTTACGCTATAAACAGCCCCTAAATCAGCACCAAACCCTTTTGCCACTGAACTTGCCTGTTGTATGGCATTTTTAATTGCCACTTCTCGTGCTTTGGCTTTGTACTGTTCTGGATCATTAACGCCAAACTCAACATTATTAATTTCATTTAGCCCTGCTGCTAATGCCCCATCCAGTAAGGTATTAAGCTGATCAAGTTTTTTGATTTTTACATCTACGGTTCGTGTTGCTGTATAGCCATTAATCACCGAACGTTCTGCTTTTTTATCATACTCATAATTAGGCTGTGTACGAATGTTGGCAGCATCAATATCTTCTTTCGTCACACCGTTTTCTTTTAAAAAGGCAAAATATTTTGCAACACGCTCATCCACTTGTTTTTTAGCTTGAGCTGCATCTTTTGCTTTTTCACTAACCTGAATATTAAGTGTCGCCATATCAGGAGTCGCTTTAATTGTTGCATTACCTGATGTAGTTATATGGGGTCCTTCAGGTACCGCCCCGGCTAAAGCGATTGAGGGTGCTCCAAGGGCTAACATGGATGCTAATACCATTGCTTTTACTTTCACAAAAACCTCCTGACAAAAATCATGTATGGGTATTGTCACTAAATTACAGTTATAACAACATTAGCATATCTGTTGTAAAGTTCTTTCAGATTAAAAGAGGTTTTTCCATCCCTGAGCGGCCAATTGCAGAGCAATAAACCACATCACACACCCCACAAACAAGTTGATGATACGTTGAGCGGTCACTTGGCTTAAAATAGGTGAAAACCAAGCCGCTAGTAGTGATAAAGCAAAAAACCAACTAATCGATGCGAATACCGCGCCAAAAGTAAACCAAGGACGTAATTCTGCTGATAATTGCCCTCCGATACTGCCAAGCACTACAAAGGTATCAAGATAAACATGGGGATTTAGCCAAGTGACGGCAACTAAAGTTACAATCACCCGCCAACGACTTTTCACTTGATTTTTATGTTGTGATAATTCAATCTCTTTTGTAAAAGCGGTTTTAAACGCATTCCAGCCATACCACAATAAAAAAGCCACACCGCCCCAAGTGATCAGTAATAAAAGATATTCTGATTGGCTCAGTAATGCACTTCCACCAAAGACTCCCCCGCTAATTAATATCACATCACTTAAAGCGCATAAAAATGCACTCATTAAATGGTATTGTTTTTTACTACCTTGTTGCAAAACAAAGGCATTTTGCGCACCAATGGGCAATATCATTGCTGCACTTAATAAAAACCCCTGAAAAAATGTTGTTAACATGCAAAATATCCTAATAATTATTCATTAAATTAAGAAAAATAATAAAAGGATTTTGTTATTAGAGGAAATGAATCATTCTTATTGATAATAAGAAAAACTAATAGCGGTAAAAATAAAAGAGCCACGCTTAATCGGTGGCTCTTGAGATGTGTTTTATAACAATAGTGCTTATTCTGCTTTCATCACGGTATTTTGTGCTTGATGCATATAGACATCCATTTGTGGGAATGGAATACCAATATTATTTGCATCTAGCGCGCGTTTAAAGTTTTCCATAAGATCCCAATAAACTGGCCATGCATCATCATTGGTGGTCCAAACACGTACCACAAAGTTTAATGAAGAAGGCGCCATTTCATGTAAACGTATTGTCACGCCTTGGTTATGTTGAATACGTTTATCTTGCGCAACAACATCACCGAGCACTTTTTTGACTTTATCAATATCAGCATCATAAGCAACGCCGACAATAATTTGTGTACGACGATTTGGCTCACGGCTAAGGTTAATAACCTCACTACTGATAATTTTGCTATTTGGAATAACAATGATCCGGTCATCCGCTGAACGTAATGTGGTCGAGAATATTTGTACATCTCGCACCGTACCTTCGACAGCACCAATCATCACGTATTCACCAGCACGAATAGGACGGAAGATAACAATTAAAACACCCGCTGCAAAGTTAGAGAGTGAGCCTTGTAATGCTAAACCAACCGCTAAACCTGCCGCACCAAGTACTGCGATAACAGAAGCTGTTTGAACCCCTAATCGACCTAATACTGCAATCAAAGTGAATGCAATAACGGTATAACGCACCAAGACAGACAAGAATGTCACAACAGTTGCGTCGATATGGCGTAACGTTAAAATTCGTGCAACCCCTTTACTGACCATTTTAGCGACAAAAAGACCAATAAATAGGATCAAGAATGCAGCAACGATATTCACAGCATATTGAATAAAGAGTTCTTGATTAGCAACAAACCAACCTGTTGCTTCATCTAAACTCGCAGGTAATTCATTCATTAGACCACCTTTTAAACTTATAATCCTAATAAAAAGAATAGCAACCAATAGTATATTGTGGCAGATTTATTTAATAAATATATGGGATTTGTTAACTTCTTCTATTTTCCAGAATAAATAACCGATATTTTTGTAGCATAGTAGCAAAATCATCTAATCCACAAAATGCGATGCTTTCATTATCGTAGTAGCTCATCCCTTCTTCTAAATCATCGGTTTCAAAATGGAGAGTATTCGCCCTTACCATAATTTCCTCATCATCAATAGATAAGCTGTATTCTTTACCAATCAATTGCCACTGTTTCTCACTACCTTTAACTTCGTCCATCTCAGTCAAAATTTGATCGATTAAGCTGATATCACCTTGGATCTCATCATTTAACCAATAACCAATCGCCTCATGATCCATTGAAAAACGGGCCAATATACCGCCAGTAAGATCACGCTGAAATTCATAGTCCATGGTGTATGCCCCTTAAATTAGCTGTCGCCTTTTTCTATATAAAATATCTATTGTTATTATGGCAAAAATAACAAAAAAACAGGAGGCATTGCCTCCTGTTTCAGACTGCTGAACAACGTTATATGTTGGAATGCAGTTGTAATCAATTTTTAGTGAAAAATCAAACTCAGTTATACCGTGGTTTGGAAAATCACTTGTGTTGCTTTATCTGTATATTGCTCTAGTTGGTCAAAATTGAGATAACGGTAAGTATCTTCCGCCGTTTCATCGACTTTATTGATGAAATCAAGATACTCTTGTGGCTCTGGTAGACGTCCTAACAGTGAAGCCACTGCCGCAAGCTCTGCGGATGCAAGGTAGACATTCGCCCCCGCACCTAAACGATTCGGGAAGTTACGTGTTGATGTTGAAACAACCGTTGCCCCATCCGCCACTCGCGCTTGGTTACCCATACATAATGAACATCCCGGCACTTCGATACGAGCGCCACTCTTACCAAAGACGCTGTAATAACCTTCTTCAGTCAGTTGTGCTGCATCCATTTTTGTTGGTGGTGCAACCCATAAGCGTGTCGGTAATTGACCTTTATGTTGATCGAGTAATTTACCCGCCGCACGGAAATGCCCAATATTGGTCATGCAAGAGCCAATAAAGACTTCATCAATTTTGCTGTTTGCAACTTCTGATAATAGACGAGCATCATCAGGATCGTTTGGTGCGCAAAGAATAGGCTCTTTGATTTCGTTTAAGTCGATTTCAATTACAGCAGCATATTCAGCATCCGCATCTGCTTCAAGTAATTGCGGATCAGCTAACCAATTTTCCATTGCCGTAATACGACGCTCAAGTGTACGACGATCACCATAACCTTCTGCTATCATCCATTTTAATAAGACAATGTTAGATTGTAGATATTCGATAATCGGTGCTTTATCTAATTTAATCGTACAACCCGCAGCAGAACGCTCAGCCGATGCATCAGCTAGCTCAAAAGCTTGCTCAACTTTAAGTTCAGGTAAACCTTCAATTTCTAAGATACGACCAGAGAAAATATTCTTTTTACCTTTTTTCTCAACGGTCAATAACCCTTCTTTAATGGCATAAAGTGGGATGGCATGAACCAGATCACGTAGCGTTACCCCCGGTTGCATTTTACCTTTAAAGCGTACTAACACCGATTCTGGCATGTCTAATGGCATTACTCCTGTAGCCGCTGCAAAAGCGACTAAGCCTGAACCTGCAGGGAATGAAATACCAATAGGGAAACGTGTATGTGAGTCACCACCAGTACCAACAGTATCTGGCAATAACATGCGGTTTAACCATGAGTGAATAATGCCATCACCCGGACGCAGTGAAACCCCTCCACGATTCATAATAAAATCAGGTAACGTGTGATGGGTGGTTACATCAACAGGTTTTGGATAAGCGGCGGTATGACAGAATGATTGCATAACCAAATCAGCGGAGAAACCTAAGCATGCTAAATCTTTCAGTTCATCACGTGTCATTGGCCCTGTAGTATCTTGAGAGCCAACGGAGGTCATTTTGGGTTCGCAATATTCACCAGGGCGAATACCATCACGACCACAAGCGCGTCCCACCATTTTTTGTGCAAGTGAGAAACCACGATCGCTCTGTTCCACTGCTTTGGCATGACGGAATAAAGTGCTAGGTGGTAAACCTAAGGCGCTACGAGCTTTTGAGGTCAATCCACGACCGATGATCAAAGGAATACGTCCACCCGCACGCACTTCATCAATCAGTACTTCTGTTTTTAGTGCAAAGGTTTCCAATAACTCATTGGTTTCATGGTTACGGATTTCACCTTTGTATGGGTAAATATCAATAACATCACCCATATTTAATTTAGAAACATCAACCTCAATAGGTAATGCACCGGCATCTTCCATCGTGTTGAAAAAGATAGGGGCAATTTTGCCACCCAATACAACTCCACCACCGCGTTTATTTGGTACATAAGGGATATCATCCCCCATAAACCAAAGTACCGAGTTGGTTGCAGATTTACGTGAAGAGCCTGTTCCGACAACATCCCCCACATAAGCCAGTGGGAAACCTTTTTTATTCAGTGCTTCGATTTGTTTAATCGGGCCAACGCTACCCGGTTGGTCGGGTTCAATGCCTTCGCGGGCATTTTTTAGCATAGCTAGAGCGTGTAATGGGATATCAGGACGAGACCAAGCATCTGGTGCTGGTGATAAATCATCTGTATTGGTTTCACCCGTCACTTTAAACACGGTTACCGTGATTTTTTCAGCAAGTTCTGGACGTTCAGTAAACCACTCTCCATCAGCCCAAGATTGCATAATTTGTTTCGCGTAAACGTTGCCAGCTTTCGCTTTTTCTTCAACGTCATAAAAGCTATCAAACATCAATAAGGTATGAGAAAGTGCTTTTGCCGCAATAGGAGCCAGTTTGTCGTTATCTAGCGCTTCAATTAATGCATGGATATTATAGCCACCTTGCATAGTACCTAATAATTCTACGGCTTTTTCTGGCGTGATAAGCGGTGATGTTGTTTCACCTTTTGCGAGAGCCGTTAAAAAACCTGCTTTAACATAAGCGGCTTCATCAACGCCGGGTGGAACACGGTTAACAATTAAATCAAGAAGGAATTCTTCTTCGCCTTTTGGGGGGGACTTTAATAGCTCAACAAGTGCGGCTGTTTGTGTGGCATCGAGAGGTTTTGGAACGACACCTTCAGCTGCACGCTCTGCTACGTGCTTACGGTATTCTTCTAGCACGACTTTCTCCTCGCTTCTTTGTCATTTTGTATAACCCGGCTGTCTGCACCCTATCTAGTTGGATGCCAGGTCAGAGGATCTTTTGCTCGCATAAAACATCTATGGTTGTGAAATTATGCCCAGCTAAGGGCTATCAGCATAGCAAATTTTCAACACTATGTTAATTCGTTCACATAAAAGCAACATACAACAAACGTAAATCTCACCTTGTTCATATTATGACACTCAATCTAATAGGCATTTTTCACCAGCCTCGTTTTTACCAATAAACTCAGTTAATAAATAGATATCAGTGCTACTCGGTAAACGTAACTTATCTTGTAAATTAAAGTCATTTGATTTAAGTAATAAATAACTAGAACAATAAACCTTACACATACATCCTTTAGAATTATTTTAAATAGAATGCTTATAAAAATAAACCCAACATCACCAACAAATAAAAACTTAATCAATAAACTACTATAAACCCCATATAATAATTATTTTTTGATAGAGTTTTAAAATCTAACATATTAATATGAAATAGCATTACCATGCTAATTATTTAAACAATAATTTCATTAAGTTCATTTACAAATAGCACTTAGCAATTACGTTCAACCTTTACATTTAAAAAAAGAAAATTATCGATTTATTCATTAAAATGATTAATTATATGGAGAAAGTCTTTATGGCAATTAACGAAAAATTTGTCCAAGAAATATCAAGCATTAATTATAATAATAGTATATTTTCACTCTATTTTGTCGGTCAAGATCCTCATAAAATAGCACAAGGTATCATGCCAGAAAAAGATGAAGAATTAGCCCTAAAGTAAGTGATCCACATTCCTGCTTCTGGTTTTATTTATATGGCTTCAATAATTAAAAGCATGCTGGAAAATCCATGCATAAACAAAGAGTTTGAAAAGCTAATTGCAGCAGATCTACTTCCTATTCTTCAAAATGAAACTAATATGACTGAAAATTTTACTGCCCTTCATTTAATAAAAAAAACAAATAATAGAAGAATAATTTTATAGAAGAACTTATTCATCATAAATTAACTCTTACCCTGTTTATTAATAACTGAAATAAATACAACTAATTAAAGAGAGGAAACGATTATTTACAATAATCTTCTCTCTTCAGATTTTTTGTCTTAAAAAGACAATTCAGTCAAGTCAGACGCTAGAAGGGTATATAGAGATGCTAGAACTACTGTATTTAAAAATTACTGTACTTTTTATTAAAAATAAGTTTGAGGGAAAATGATGTCAAAAATTTTAAAAGATTTAGAGTTTACTTTTACAGGAAAACGTTATGGTACAGATGGAAATGACGATATTGATGCCATAGGTTTTGGAGGGATCATTTATGCAGGAAAGGGACACGATACAATCACAGTCGGAACATTTGCAGTTACCGCTTACACCGGAGACGGGCACGATTTTGTCAGAGGGGGAAGTGCTTATCTTAAGATTATTGATGAGAACGGTGATTTAGATGTCAGAGGATTAAATGCATGGGGAGAAATTGAAAAGTCCGGTCATGGCGATCTGAAATATGTTGGTGCTTCTGCCGCGATTAAGATTAATCATACTGGATATGAATATGGAAATATCAATTATTCAGGAGCTGCTATTGCAAATATCATCACCCGTAAAGGCGCAATTAGTAATATCAACTACCAAGGTGCTGGCGGTTACAATCAAATTTGGCATGAAACCAATACTGGCAATATGACGTTTAAAGGGGGGGGGAGGCTATAATAAATTGGTTCGTACTTGGTTTAATAGCTATCAAAATTCAAAAGGAAATATTAATTTTGAAGGATTAGGCGGAGGCAACGGAATCTTCTCTCGCGTTGAAACAGGTGATATTAAATTTACCGGAGGTGGCTTAGAAAACGTCTTAATACGCGAAGGTAAATCAGGCGATATCTTTATGTATGGAGCAGGAGCCAATGATAGGCTTACACGTATCAGCCGAAATACTGATACCTATAAAGAAACAAGTGGCAATATCTATTTTTCGGGGGGGGAGGTTATAATCATATCTATTCCAATATAGCACAAGGCAATATCACATTTTATGGAGCTGGGGCTTACAATGAGATCATTCGTACAACTCAAGTTCATCCTCATAATGATTTATTAGTTGAATATACGAAAGCTGAAAATATTTTTCTAACAAGTGCTTATATGTTAAATCTAGACTTAGATAAAAGTATTAATTTTCTAACAAGTGATAATAAGCAAAATTTCGAATCCGGTAAACCTGTTGAAGTAAAAGCGATTAAATCATTGCGAGAACCAAATACTTATTTGTTTAAAACACCGGGCCCAGGGGATACCAATTTATTCATATCAGACTATGGTCGTCGAGATTATACCTTTAATAAAGTCAAAATTTACAATGATCCTGAAACGGGAAAACTTCAATACGATTCCGAACTTTGGCGTATAACGCCTGATAGTGGGGACATTAGGAACATACGTTTTGATAAAAAAAATTTTGAGGATACCTATAATCTTAGTGTGGTCAATAATTGTTGGAATACATTAGAAAAACAAGAAATTATCGAATCACCACGTTTCACAAAAATAAATGCTGATAGCCACTATCAATTATCTAATTTAAAAGTATTTCAACATATTAATACAGAACAAATCCAAAGAAAGTCTCTAGAAACAATCAAGTTGGGCGTAGCACAAGAACTTTTTAAAGACGATAATTCTGCTGAATGCTCTGGTGATATCAATTTCACAGGTGGTGGCGCTGGTAATGTCATTAAATCTGATGTTACACAAGGTGATATCAATTTTACAGGTGGTGGCATAGCAAATGTAATAAAACATAACTCTAATTATGGTAATACCAACTTTACTGGTGGAGGCGCAGCCAACATCATTGTAAAAAAAGGTCAAAGAGGAGACCTAACATTTGATGGAGGAGGATTAGCAAATGTCTTACTACATCAAAGTAAAGAAGGAAGAATGAACATTAATGCTACTGGTGCCACGAATGTATTAATCCGAATTGGTGACGGTGAATATAAAGCACATCTTACGGCATTAGGGAATGTTTCTATTCACAAAGGACAAGGTGATAGTCATATCACAATGTTAGGAGGATTAAATACCCATACCCAGATTGATAGTCATCAGCGTGATAAGGCTTTATGGCGAGCATTAGGCGGACTTAATGTCATGACACAAGTCGGTGCTGGTACTATTACATCTTTACTCGGCGGCGGTGGAAATGTCCTGACTAAAATGGGTGAAGGCGACCTAAGTAGCATCATGTTAGGTGGTGCTAATATCATTACACATATCAGCAATAACAAAATAAAATCAAACACTTACACTATCACCCTAGGTGGATTAAATATTTTAACAAAAAAAGGTCAAGGTGATATTTTAGCCATAATGGGGGGGAGGTGGCAATGTCCTAACACATATCGGAAACGGTAACATACATGGCGTTATGCTTGGAGGTGCCAATATCTTAACTAAAGTAGGTAATGGTGATCTTTCAGGCATTATGCTAGGTATTGGTAATGTACTAACACATGTTGGCGATGGGCAAACCCTAGGTATAATGGGCGCTGTGGGGAATATTTTCACTAAAGTCGGTAATGGAACCAGTATGGGTGCCATGCTCGGTGGTGGCAATATATTCACCCATATAGGTAATGGTGAAGCTTGGGCACTAATGGGAGGTTTAGGCAACGTCTATACCAAAATAGGCAATGGGAATACTTTGGCACTAATGATCGCCAAAGGGAATGTGTTCACTCATGTGGGTGATGGAATGTCGGTTGCTCTAATGTTAGCGATAGGCAATATAGCCACAAAAGTGGGCGATGGCATGACATTAGCTGCAATGATTGGCAGTGCTAATATTTTTACTCACATTGGGCATGAAGAAACCTTTGCTGCAATGGTGGGTAAAGGTAATGTCCTTACCAAAGTTGGCAATGGATTAACGTTGGGATTAATGCTAGGTGTGGCTAATATTTATACCCATGTCGGTGATGGCATTGGTATTGGGCTGTTTTCTGGTAAAGCAAATATCATGACCAAAGTGGGTAATGGAACCACATTATCAGCGATGTTTGGCAAAGCCAATATTATGACCCATATCGGTGATGGGATAACTGGCATACTTGCATTAGGCCAAGCCAATATCATAACAAAAGTGGGTGATGGCATTGCGGGAATCATTGCTGGTGCAAAAGGAAATATCGTTACTCATGTAGGTGATGGAATAACCGCTGCGATCCTCGGCGGAAAAGCGAATATTTTAACAAAAGTGGGTGATGGGCTCACCGTAGGTCTGCTGATTTCAAAGGTGGGAAATATTATGACCCATATTGGTAATAGCACCACGATTGGTTTTGCCAAAGGCAACGCCAATATCATCACAAAAGTAGGCTATGGTTTAGGCATTAATGCGGCATGGGGTAAAGCTAATATTTTCACTCATATCGGCGATGGTGAACGATATAACTTCGCCAAAGGAAATGCCAACATCATTACCAAAGTAGGTAATGGACAAGAAACCTCTGTTGTTAAAGGTAATATCAATATTATTACACACGTAGGTAGTGGAAATAATTATACTGGTGCATGGGGCAATGGGAATGTTGTAACACAAATTGGTGATGGTCGTCAGGTCGCCTTAGCAAAAGGTCATGCAAATATTGTCACTATGCTCGGAAAAGGTGACAACTATGGCATAGTTTGGGGTAAAGCCAATATTTCGACAAAAGTAGGTAATGGCACGCAAGTCACCATAGCAAAAGGCCAAGCAAATATTACAACAACCGTAGGTGATGGCCTAGGTGTTACCGTTACATACGGCAACGCAAATATCAATACTAAAGTGGGGAATGGTGTATCTGTAAACGTTGCTTGGGGGAAATATAACGTAAGTACCAAAGTGGGTGACGGCTTAAATGTTTCGGTCATGAAAGGTACCGCTAATGCAAATATCCATGTTGGTAACGGTTTAGGTATTAACGCCTCTTACGCAAAAAACAATGTCATCGTTAAAATTGGCAATGGTGATATCTACAGCTTATCGGTTGCTTCTAGTAATACTCAAAGTAATAAACTCGCTACTTTCTTCGGCAATATAAAACAGAGTGTACTTGGTGTGGTCGGGAGTCAGGCTATTAACTATTTAGTACAAGGTGATGATGTAACCACTTCCGGCTCCCGCAAAGGCAAAGGCGCTATTCATTTAATTGAAAAATCTTCAATCGACGGTTTCAAAATGAACAAAATCGACGAAGTGAAGAGTAACATTGATATAAATTTAAAAGGTCATATCACAGAGGTAGAAACCCCTAGTTTAAGTGATGTTAATACAGATGAATCCAACTTAACCAATAACAGTCCGAATTTGATCATAAATGGTGACTTTAAACATGGATTTAAACCTGTAACAGAAGGTTGGAATATTGCATATACTCAGGATAAAATTACAGCAATTAGCCAATATGGACATAGAGCCTCTATTGATACACCAACTAATACTAATAATAAAGATTATTGGGATGGTGGACTTATAGCAGAATACAAGGAAGAATATGAACCAAATATCGCTATATATCAAGATATTAGTGGTTTAATGCAAAATGAGGTGATTGAATTAAGTTTTGAGTATGAACGACAAGATAATACGCCAACAGAGAATAAATTAAGTGTTATCTGGAATGGTGAGGTTGTCTTCACTTCATCAAGTGATGATAAGTCAATAGCATGGCAACAACAACAAATTAAATTAACCGCAAATGCAGAAAATAATCGTCTTATTTTTACCATTCCAGGCTCTGATGGCTTGCAAGGAAATAATTACAGACTAAGAAATATTGTCGCTAAATCAGCTGTAGCAAATATAAACAAGCATATCTCAGATTCTGATGCGACAAAAAATGCCCTCGCTGACAAAAAGAAGGCAGATGCCAATCGTCAAAAACTAACTGATGAAAAACAACGCCTATTAGACCACATCTCTACCACACAGACTGAACTTGAATCGACCGATCACCTTGCACTGGAGAAAAACGGCCATAGAGAACGCGATGCCATTCTTGAAGAAGCTAATTCAGTAACACACAATTTGACCACAGTTGGTCAAACACTGGAAGTACTCAGCGAATATTCACAAGATGCCCCCCTCAGATCAACCATGGAGTGAGCCATTCGCGGAAGGAATTTTAAAGGATGTACAGAAGAGCTTAATTAATACTAAAAAAATTGTTTCAGTGCCTGTTAATAATATTAAAACTCAGTATGTTGCAAACCTTACAAAGGTGAAAAAATCGATAAAAAAATCGGAATATGGCGTTATTCAAAGTGAAGAACATTGTCAAGAAGTGCAACTCGATACTTCCAAAGCAAAAAATGATGCAGATAAAAGATACTCAGACGCGATAGATAAAAAAAATAGTGCTCAAATGGCAGAGAAAAAAGCATCAACCATGGTGGAAGATGCGAGATCACGAGGAGATACGGAGCAAAAAACAGCGACTAGCATATCGGATAAAGCACAAAAAGAAGCTAAATCTGTTCAACTGAAAGAAAGTGATAAACCTAATCGTCACAGGGCGCATGGTAGCGGTTTATCCGGAGAAGCGGCCTATGTAGAGGGGGCTGATGATAATCCATCCAGTTATATCAAACCAATATCAACTAAAAAAAATGATGGTCGTTTCAATAATAAACTGACAACATTTAATCAGGAATTACTTGATGATGCTCAGCAAGCCATTAATCGTTTAAGCATTAATGCTGGGATCCGACAAAAATCGGCAAACGTTCTTCCCTCTTTTACATCAGACCTTAATGGAGATGACGTAGCAACCTATCAACAACCTTCTCTTCGTTCAGGCAATCTTCAATATCACAAAATAGGAGCTATCGCGGTCAATCTTTCTGGATTAGGCGAAAGCCCCATTTTTGAAACGCTAAAACAAAAATTCAATGTAAAAATTAAGAATAGAAATACTTACTTTACTTTTATTTTGGAAAAAAATAGTGGTCGTATCCAAAAAAATATTTATTTGGATAACATCAATGATCCCACTCAGCAAAAAATAATAGAACACTTTATTTTAGCTAATTATTCAAATTTTGAAGCAATGCCTAATGAACTTCATTTAGAAAATGACAAAATTAAATCAAGTCATAACAACAAAGATAGGATACTTGCAGAATACGTAGAACATAAATGGCAAATGCTAACTGATTCAAAAGTCATGTCAGTTGATGAACTACATAAAGTTGCAAGTGTTAAAGGCAAAATACAAGGCGAAAGTTATAAATCAATCATTACAACTCTCTCGGAATACCATGAAAAAGAATCGAATACAAACTGCTTACCAATAGAGAAATTGAGAGTGCTAGCTCAGTTGCGAAACCAAATTGATGGTTACCTATTAGGACACCCCGACTCTGAACGCAATGATGGATTGAAACAGTTACAAACTCAAGTCAATACACGTTATAAACACGCATCAGCTTTAATACAAGATAGTCACACCATCAACGCTGATAGCAGCTTTAGTCGCTTATACGATTCACTTTCAAATGCCAATTTAAAAAGAAGTAAACACATTTATATTGATATTAACGGACACTTTGTCACTGAAGGAAAAAACAATCTGCAAGGGAAAAATAGACTAACCAGCGGAAAAGAAGTGATTGAGCGAGTAAAAAATGCCGTAGAAAAAGAATATGGCGCACCGATTGCCAATAAAGTCTTCAGTCAATTTGCAAATAATGAATTCGCTGAAAACGGCGAGGGTATTGATGTTTCAGGGTTAAAAAAAATTCACAGAGCTATTGAGCGGGAACTATCTCCTCATAGTGCAACCTTATATATCTGGAAACCAAGCAATCATAGTAATTTGGGACACGCCACACTACAAATAGGTCAAGGTCGCTTACTGTTAAACACAGAAGACGCACAAAATAATCATAAAGAAAACTACATCAGTTGGTGGCCTAACAAGGCGAAGTCATATTTTGATGTGATGGGAGTCCCCTCACAACCAAAAGAGTCGTTAGCATCGGATGTTGCAGCAGAAGAAAATGATGGCTTTGGTTTAAATTACAAATATAAAGAACTAAACAGATATGACCGACTCATGAATATTGCGAAAGGTGAAACGGTCACCACTGCAGATGATTTATCTCTTGCAGACGCAAAAAATATATTGACGATCCCAAATTATATAGAAAATTCAAAAATACCGCGAACAATTGGACAGCCTTTTATTGATGAATGGGTAATAACTCAGAAAAAACTCAACAACATCGCCACAAATTTTCTAGAAGCTGTACAAGGTAAATTTAGTGGAAATACCATAACTATAAATGGTGCCATGATACTATTGACAGAGCCCACGTTACTATCAAAAAGAAAAATCCCACTTTCTGTTGCACAGCCTTTTATTGAATAATGGGATAATATAAAAACACAACAAGAAGATATATCTATTCAATTATTAAAAGCGATGAAGACTTGGATACAAGAAGGTAAGGATCCAACGTTAACGAAAAAACGAATTGCTTTAGTAGAAAACGAATTTGCTGAGCAAAAACAAAAAAGTATTGACAGATTTAAAACCAGCTTACCTGATGAAGGACGAGTATTCCGTATTAATTTAGAGGGGTTAGACGTTGCTGCTATGCAAGCTGAATGGCAACGAATTAAAAATTCACCTAATGGTCGTTATCATTTATTAACCCAAAATTGTTCGAGTATCGTAGCGAAAATTTTAAAAGCGGGTGGCGCAGATGAACTGATTGGCTATAACTGGCAACCTAAATATAATATTTGGACACCAAATCAAATGTTCGCATTTGCTCAAGAGTTACAAGAAGCGCAAATGGCACGACAACAAAGTAGAATGATTCCACCTAACTTACACGCGTTGTCAGGTTCTGAAAATATCCGTCAAGAGCTAGAAAACACCTCCCCTCTTATTTCTGCTGAACAAAAGCTCAATATTGTTTTTAGTGAACAGGAAACGGGTTTTCTACTGACACAAGCATCAGATGAAACGAATGAAAAATTTATTTATATAAAAAATGGAGATAATCAAGAACAACAAAAAATAATGAGTAATTTTATACTCACTCATTATCGTGATTTTGACTCTATCCCTGAGCAACTTTATTTCTTAGATAATACAATCGTGTCACTCGATAAAAACCATTCACGAATATTATCAGAAAAAGTCGGTGAAAATTGGCAACCTGTTGCCTATTCGAATCTAATGACTGCTGATGAATTAACCTCCGCTGCAGAGGTGACAGGAAAAGCACGCGGTGAAAATTATAAAGCGATCATTCAATCGCTTAGAGATTATGAATTACAAAGTACAAATACAAACAACACACCAATAGATATATTTCAGCAACTATCCACATTACGTATACAAATTAATAGTTATCTGCTTAAACACCCTGATTCAAAACGTAACGAAGCATTGCAACAATTACGCGACCAAGTTGATATACGTTATAAACATGCTTCTATCTTATTAAGTAATAGCCAGCAAGTTGATTCAAATAATACTTTTAGTTATTTATATGAGATTTTTTCAAATGCTAACTTAAAAATCAACAAACATATTTATCTTGATGAAAACGGCAACTTTGTTACAAAAGGGAAAAATAATTTACAAAACCAAGACAAACTTATCAGTGGTAAAAATGCAATCACAAGCATTAAAAGATTGGTCGAAAAAGAGTATGGCAGTGAAATTACCAATCAGGTATTTAATCAATTTACAGAAAATGAATTTGCCCAAAATGGCCATGGTATTGACCTGTCAGGATTGAAAAAAATTCACCAAGCAATTGAACAACAAGTTTCACCAATCAGTTCTACACTATATATCTGGAAGCCCAGCAAACATAGTCGCTTGGGACATGCTGCGCTACAAATAGGTTCTGGGCGCTTACAATTAGATAGCGATAGTGTGCAGGATAACCATGATAATAATTATGTCAGTTGGTGGCCTGCCGGGAGCAAATCGCTCGCAAACCCACTGAATATTACAACAGAAAAAAATCCTGATTTAAAATTACGCTGGTATGATTTAAGCCAACCAGTGAGTCGCTCAACAAATTTCATGACTTTACAAATTGATATTCAAGAAGAGGAAAAGACGAATTTCAAATTAAATAAAGATGAAGGGGAAAATGACAGACAGTTAAAAGAATTTAGAGATAAAACGAATCTTACCCGAGGTCTCGAAAATATTACACCTGAAATCGCAGGCTTACTGTTGAATGCTCCTCATTGGATACCAGAAACACTTATCCCACCTGAAATTTCACACCCCTTTATTAAACAGTGGAAAAGCCCAAATAGTAATCTACTTGAAGTATCAACAAACTTTTCAATCGCAGTGAAAAACTGGCTAAAAGTCGCCTTTCCAACAGCGATGATTAACCAAACCTTTGCATTGGAAATCAAGAAAATTAAAGAAATTGAAGACCGAAAAACAGAAAATTTCAAAACAAGTGTCGCTGATGATACAAATGATGGCGTGGTGTTTCGCATTAATCTAGAGGGACTTGATGCCGCCGCCATGCAAAAAGAGTGGAAGCGCATTAATAGCCAGTCTGATCCTCGTTACCAATTATTAACCAAGAACTGTTCTAGTATTGTTGCTAGAATATTAAAAGCAGGCGGAGCAGATCAACTGATTGGTCATCATTGGAAACCTCGATTTGGCATATGGACACCAAATGAGTTGTATAAATTTTCTCAAAAGATACAGGAAGCACGCTTAGCCCAAATTGCGGTACAACAAGGCAAACCTATACATTCTAATTTACAAGCATTATCAGACCACAATAAAGTGGCTATTGATAATGACGGTACATCACCAAACGAGAGAAAAAATCTTAGCCCATTAACACGTTTTTTTAATGATCATTTTTTCGGCAGCTATGAACGTCGTAGAGACATGACAACGGTGATGAGAATAAAAAATGAAGAAAAAATAACATTAAAAGGGGATGCAGGCCGTCTTACAGGATCATATTACAGAGGAAACGACAATATTCCAGAAGCTACCGATAAGAAAGTAGTACTATTTTTACATGGTTCAAATTCCCCTACCGAAAAACAATCCTCTAGTTTTTATCATTATTATAACCAACAAGGCATCGATATGTTAGCGATTAACATGAGAGGGTTTGGCGAAAGCGATGGCTCGCCAACAGAGCAAGGAATGTATGCTGATGCACAAACCATGTTCCGTTATCTCGTTAATGATAAAGGTATCGATCCTAAAAATATTATTATTCATGGTTATTCCATGGGGGCACCAATTGCGGCTAAATTAGCCAGCGATATTTCAGCTAACGGTCAGCATATAGCTGGGCTATTCTTAGATAGACCAATGCCAAGTATGTCAAAAGCAATTGAATCTTATGATGAATATAGCCTTAAGAAATTGACTGGACAACTCGCAAAAAAAATCAATGGCCAATTCTCCGTAGAAAAAAATCTACAGGGTTTCTCAAAAGATATCCCCATTATATTGCTCACTGACTGTGGCGAGCTGGGCATTGGTGGTGAAAAAATGCGCACTAAATTACTTGATAAAGGATATCTAGTTAAAGGAGAAAGAACCGATGTTTCTCATTTAGAGAGCCTTAAGTTGATGAATCAATACGGTAAACAAATAATATCAAGTTTACTATCCCCAGAGTATGTAAATAACACCAATCACAGAAATGCGTTAGATTCGATACAAAACCCGATAAAAAAGAATAAGGTGACTGATTGGGGGATGGTATATGTAAAACCCAATGATAATGGGGGTGATAGTCGTTTTGATAGCCAGATTATTATCCAAACAGAGGATGATCCGATAGTCGCTCAAGCAGCTTCGGCACTTGCCGCTAAACATGCCAAAAATAGTATCGTGGTACAATTGGATGCCGATGGTCATTACCGCGTAGCTTATGGCGACCCAGCACAACTTTCAGGTAAAATACGTTGGCAGCTTGTTGGCCATGGTCGTGAAACAACCGAAAATAATCATTTACGCCTTAGCAACCACAATGCTGATGAGCTTTCCAATCAATTGGTTAAATTCAATACCGTATTCAGCAAAGAAAATAATATCAATACAACTCCTGAACATATCAGTATTGTCGGTTGTTCATTAATAAGTAATGACAAGCAGGCAGGATTTGCCCACCAGTTTATCAATGCATTAGATCAACAAGGCATTCGTAGTAGCGTTTCTGCTCGAGTAACAGAGGTCGCCGTTGATAGCAATGGTCACAAATACACCAAAGATAACAACGGAGAGTGGGTAGCCAAACAAAACCAAAACAAGGTAGTGTTAAATTGGAATAAAGAAGGCAAAATCACGACTGAATTTGAGCAAATACATAATGGTGTTGCTGAAGGTGATATTGATTTGACTAAAATAGGTGCTTCAGCTGACAACAAAGTACGTGGCGCAATTGCAGATAATAATGAAGTCTTTACCGCCCCCAAAAAAGGTAAAAAATCAACCAAACAAAGCTCATCAGGAAGTGATAATTCATCACTAAGCTATTCTGGCAATATCCAAGTCAGTGTGGGTGACGGCGAGTTTACAACGGTTAATTGGGGAACCTCTAATCTTGGGATCAAAGTAGGTACTGGCGGATTTAAATCACTGGTTTTCGGTGATAACAATGTGATGGTACACGTTGGTAATGGTGATAGTAAACATAGTGTTGATATTGCTGGCTATCAAGCTTTCGAAGGTATGCAATTATTTGTTGGTACACGTAACGTCAGCTTTAATCTGGGGCGTAGTAATGATCTTATTGTGATGTTAGAAAAATCAATTCCAACCCCTCCACTGATCAACCCTTTTGATGGTGCTGCTAGAATCACCAAAGTTCTAGAGTCAATCGCATGCTCAGGTGAAAATAATGATAATGATTGGTTGTCGGTACAAAACGATCAGTGGACACTCGCTGGCGCTAAAAAATTTGCCATAGATATGTCAGGAATAGACCAAACGAGCAATGTTGACTATAAAACACTGACTGATCTGAATTCACAGAATAAGCGTAGTAGCCGTGGATTAAAGAGTGATCTAGAAGCCACACTAAACAAAAAATATAACCAGTGGTTAGGTGGTAGTGGCAATAACAACGAGATGGGAAAAATCAGCCGAGCTGAGCAACTTCGTCAACTAGATAGTAAAATCGCTTTTAATTTCGCCATTGGTGGTCAAGGTGCTGATATTCAAGTTACTGCCGGGAATTGGAACTTGATGTTTGGTGATAATATCCAGTCTATTATAGACACTAATCTTGGCTCATTATTTGGCTTAATGACGCAGCAATTTACAGCAACTGGTATGGTGGAAACCACCTTTACTTATACCCCCCAAAACTTACCAACTAAGTTAAAAAATAAATTGCTAGGTCGGTTAGCCAGCGTGAGTTCAGACACGACTCTGGGGGATATTTTTGGAGTAAACTCTACCACAGATGGAAAAATAATCTCTCGTAATGGTGAGCCCATTGATGTTGTCGCTATTTTGAAAGATATGCTCGCTGTAGTGACTGAGTTTGGAGGTGAAAAACTGTCCGCATTTACTGATCCGACTAAATTATTAGATAACCTCCAATCATCTATTAATCTGGGCAAGGATGGTATTATTTCATTTGCTGAAAGCCATGGTTTAAAAGAAAAAGCGACAGAAGATCAACAAAATGAATCTGAAGTTTCAATTAATGCCCAAACACCAATAACAACGAGTCAAACTGAAAATAGCAAGATCACAGAGGAAAATGATCGCCCTTTCGGCTTCAATTCGCTAAATATCCCCAATCTATTTGCCACAATCTTTAATAAAGATAAACAAACAGATATGCGTGATCTCGCAGAAAACCTCAAAGAAAATTTAGCAGCTGATGTACTGAACATGGAGAAGAAAACGCTCGATTTCTTGCGTAATAGTGGTCATTTAAAAGGCGATGGTGACATACATGTCTCTCTTGGCAACTATAATTTCAACTGGGGGGGAGATGGTAATGATCTCGGCGCTTACCTAGGAGATAATAATAATTTTTGGGGTGGGCGTGGTTCAGATACTTTCTATGCAACGGGGATCTCAAATATTTTTACTGGGGGTTACGGAAATGATCTCGGCGTCTTGATGGGGCGCTCAAACATGATGTTTGGAGGCGATGGAGATGACACTGCTATTATCGCCGGTCGGATCAATAATGTCTATTTAGGTGACGGACTCGATAAAGCATTTGTCTTTGGGGAAGGCGGTGAAATTCACACTAATGCAGGTAATGACTATGCTGTCACTACCGGTAACTACAATCGCATTTTCAGTGGTAGTGAACAAGATTTTGTTGTCACAATTGGTAACCACAACCAAATATCCTTAGAAGAAGGCAATGATTTTGCCAAAATTTTTGGTAACTACAATAGGTTGAATGGAGGGGGCGGTGATGACGAAATTCAACTAATGGGTTATCACGCCGTAGTTGATGGAGGCGATGGAAATGATCAACTAATTGCAGCTTCATTCTCGAAATTTAGCCTTCTTAATGGTAATACAGGTAATGATATTATCATATTAGGTGGATATCAGAACCACTTCAAAGGTGGAAACGGTATCGATAGCTTCCTGATTAATAATAATGTGATTGATTGTTATATAGACGATATTAGCCAAGAAGATAATATTGTACTTGGAGATATTGATTGGAATAAATTATGGTTTGAACGCAGTGGCTATGATTTAAAGATCTCACATATTCGCTTCCCACAAAATACAGGGGAACAAGCCACATTTGAGCGCATTGGCTCAACTACTTTTACTGATTATTTCAATGGTAATCAGGCAAAAATCGTTATCGCAATGACTGATAAAGATCACTCTGATCAGCGCGAATATACGGCTTTATCAAGCAATGCACTCGCTATTCAAATTCAGGCCATGAGTACATTTCCTATGAAGGCAGGCGCATCCGGATTTTTCGATAATATAAGTGATGAGGCTAAACAAATGATAGCCGTAGCTTGGACAGATACAATTTCAGGAAAAGGCATATTAGTGTAGTTTAACCATACTCTATAACTATAATAAATCCTCTCCGTTGGATATGAACTGTGACGCGAGAGGTTTTTATCTTAAGAGTACTCTCAATGGAAAAATAATATCGTATCAAATTAAATTCCTATGTTGTTTAATCCATCATAATGAAAAAAGAGCCAAGCTCATAATGAACTTGGCTCTTAACATTTACACTTTGTCTTGATTATAAAATCAACTTATTTTTTCTTTTTCGCTTTTGGATTTGGCAGGTCAGTGATGCTACCTTCAAATACTTCCGCAGCCATACCGATTGATTCGTATAGCGTTGGGTGAGCGTGGATGGTTAATGCGATATCTTCAGCATCACAACCCATTTCAATAGCTAGACCAATTTCACCTAACAGTTCACCACCGTTAGAGCCGACAATTGCCCCACCGATAACACGGTTGGTTTCTTTGTCAAAAATCAGTTTAGTCATACCATCTGCACAGTCTGATGCAATTGCACGACCAGATGCTGCCCAAGGGAAAGTTGCTACTTCATAGCTAACACCTTTCTCTTTCGCTTCTTTTTCAGTCATACCAACCCATGCAACTTCTGGCTCAGTATAAGCGATTGATGGAATAACTTTAGGATCAAAGTAATGTTTCTTACCAGAGATAACTTCCGCAGCAACGTGACCTTCATGAACACCTTTGTGTGCCAGCATTGGTTGACCAACAATATCACCAATAGCAAAGATGTGAGGTACATTAGTACGCATTTGTTTATCAACATGGATAAAGCCACGATCATCAACTTCAATACCAGCTTTACCTGCGTCTAATAATTTACCATTTGGTACACGACCGATAGCAACTAATACAGCATCATAACGTTGAGGCTCAGCAGGTGCTTTTTTGCCTTCCATTGTGACATAGATACCATCTTCTTTTGCTTCAACGGCGGTCACTTTGGTTTCTAGCATCAGATTGAATTTTTTGCTGATACGTTTAGTAAAGACTTTAACTACGTCTTTATCTGCCGCTGGGATAACTTGGTCGAACATTTCAACCACGTCAATTTGTGAACCCAACGCATGATAAACGGTACCCATTTCCAAACCGATGATCCCACCACCCATGACCAGTAAACGCTCTGGTACTGTTTTCAGTTGTAGTGCATCTGTTGAATCCCACACACGTGGATCTTCATGTGGAATAAAAGGTAATTCGATTGGACGAGAGCCTGCGGCAACGATAGCATTTTCGAAAGTGATTGTTGTTGTACCTTCACTACCTTCAACAGACAATGTATGTGAGCCTGTGAATCGAGCTTCGCCGTTAACAACATTTACTTTACGGCCTTTAGCCATGCCAGCTAAGCCACCGGTTAACTGAGAAATAACTTTGTCTTTCCAGATGCGAATTTTGTCGATATCTGTTTTCGGTGCATCAAAAACGACACCGTGTTCAGATAATGCTTTCGCTTCTTCGATTACTTTAGCAACGTGGAGTAACGCTTTAGAAGGGATACACCCCACGTTCAGACAAACACCACCTAATGTAGAGTGACGTTCAACTAAAACTGTATCTAAACCTAAGTCAGCGCAACGGAACGCCGCGGAATAACCCGCAGGGCCTGCACCGAGAACCACTACCTGTGCTTTAATTTCAGTACTCATCGTGACCTCATTATTTATTTGTCCGGCGAGTCAGACGATAATCCATATTTAACACCGAGACTTACATACCGCATGCAGTTTACAGAAATGTTAATAAACTGAAAAGCGCTCTAACATGACAGATCTCACAACCTAGAATGTATGACTGCAAAATCTGTCACGGCAATCAGAGAAACCGGCGCTTAGCACCGGTTTAGATGATTACATTACCAAACGACGTAAATCGCTCATGTACTGATTAATCAGAGTGATAAATCGAGCACCGTCAGCACCATCAATCACACGGTGATCGAAAGATAATGACATTGGTAACATTAAGCGTGGTACGAACTCTTTACCGTTCCAGACTGGTTTCATCGAAGAACGAGACAGTCCCATAATCGCAACTTCTGGCGCATTAACGATTGGTGCAAAACCGGTAGTACCGATACCACCAAGGCTAGAAATAGTGAAGCATCCGCCTTGCATATCAGATGCAGTCAGTTTACCTGCACGAGCTTTCTTAGAAACTTCTGCTAATTCATAAGAGAGCTCTAAGATGCCTTTTTTGTTTACATCTTTAAAGACAGGTACAACTAAACCGTTAGGTGTATCTACGGCGATACCGATATTGATGTATTTTTTCAGGATCAGTTTCTGTCCATCTTCTGAAATTGAGCTGTTAAAGCGAGGCATATCAGCCAGTGCTTTAGCCGCAGCTTTCATCACGAAGACTAATGGCGTGATCTTAACATCCAGTTTTTTCTTCTCAGCTTCTTTATTTTGCTGTTTACGGAATTCTTCAACCTCAGTGATATCTGCTTCATCAAACAGGTTAACATGAGGGATCATTACCCAGTTACGGCTTAAGTTAGCGCCAGAGATTTTCTGGATACGGCTTAGTTCAACTTCTTCAATTTCACCAAATTTACTGAAGTCAACTTTCGGCCAAGGCAACATACCTGGTAATCCACCACCGGCATTAGCAGGTGCAGATTCAGCACGTTTAATTAACTCTTTCACATAAGACTGAACGTCTTCACGTAAGATACGTCCTTTACGACCTGTTCCTTTAACTTTCGCTAAGTTCACACCGAATTCACGTGCTAAACGGCGGATAACAGGTGTTGCATGGACATAAGCTTCGTTTTCAACAAATTCTTCTTTTGCTGCTGGTGCAGAAGCAGGCGCTTTTGCTGGAGCAGAAGGTGCTGGTGCTGCTGATGTAGACGCTGCAGGCGCTGCTGGCGCTTGTGCTGCTGGTGCGGCACCGGCAACTTCAAAGGTCATGATCAGTGAGCCTGTTTTCACTTTATCACCGACAGCAATTTTGATCTCTTTTACTACACCGGCAAAAGGTGCTGGAACTTCCATAGAAGCTTTATCACCTTCAACCGTGATCAGAGATTGCTCTTCAGCAATGGTATCACCCACTTTCACCATCACTTCGGTGACTTCAACTTCATCACCACCGATATCTGGCACATTAACATCTTTAATAGCAGAGGCTGCTGGTGCTGATGCTGCAGGAGCCGGAGCTGATGCAGAAGGTGCTGGCGCGCTACCTGCTACTTCAAATACCATGATAAGAGAGCCTGTGCTCACTTTATCACCGACAGCAATTTTGATCTCTTTTACTACGCCAGCAAAAGGTGCAGGGACTTCCATTGAAGCCTTGTCACCTTCAACCGTGATCAGAGATTGCTCTTCTGCAATGGTATCACCTACATTGACCATCACCTCGGTGACTTCAACTTCATCACCACCGATATCTGGTACATGAACTTCTTTCAGTTCGCTCGCAGCAGGTGCGGCAGCAGAAGGCGCAGGAGCGGCTTCTTGAGCGGGTGCCTGAGCACCCTCTTCAGTATCAAAGATCATGATAAGAGAGCCAGTTTCGACTTTGTCGCCCACGGCAATTTTGATCTCTTTAACAATACCCGCTTGTGGTGATGGCACTTCCATAGACGCTTTATCGCCTTCTACGGTGATCAAGGATTGTTCTTCCTCAATACGATCACCGACTTTCACCATCACTTCGGTGACTTCAACTTCATCTGCACCGATATCAGGGACTTTAATTTCAATAGACATTCACTTTACCTCTTACGCCAGACGTGGGTTTACTTTTTCAGGGTTGATGTTGTATTTTTTGATTGCTTCTTCAACAACCTTCACATCAATCTCACCACGTTTAGCTAATTCGCCTAATGCAGCAACAATCACATAAGAAGTATCAACTTCAAAGTGGTGACGCAGATTTTCACGGCTATCTGAACGACCGAAACCATCTGTACCTAAGACACGATAGTCGTCAGCTGGCACATAAGTGCGAACTTGTTCTGCAAACAGTTTCATATAGTCTGTTGAAGCAACAGCTGGTGCATCATTCATGATTTGAGCAATGTATGGTACACGAGGCTCTTCTGATGGATGTAGCATGTTCCAACGTTCACAATCTTGACCATCACGAGCCAATTCAGTGAATGATGTTACACTGTACACATCGGAACCAATACCATATTCAGTTGACAGAATTTGTGCCGCTTCACGTACGTGACGTAAAATAGAGCCAGAACCCAGTAACTGAACTTTACCTTTCGCGCCTTCCAGAGATTCCAGTTTATAGATACCTTTACGGATACCCTCTTCTGCTCCAGCTGGCATTGCTGGCATATGATAGTTTTCGTTTAACGTTGTGATGTAGTAATAAACGTTTTCTTGTTTATCACCATACATACGCTCTAAACCATCTTGCATAATGACAGCAACTTCATACGCGAAGGCCGGATCGTAAGAGATACAGTTAGGAATAGTCAGTGATTGAATATGGCTATGACCATCTTCGTGTTGTAAACCTTCACCGTTTAGCGTTGTACGACCTGAAGTACCACCAATTAAGAAACCGCGTGCTTGTTGGTCACCCGCAGCCCAACATAGGTCACCAATACGTTGGAAACCAAACATTGAGTAGTAGATATAGAATGGGATCATTGGCAAGTTGTTAGTGCTGTAAGATGTTGCAGCCGCTAACCAAGATGCACCCGCACCCAGTTCGTTAATACCTTCTTGCAGGATCTGACCTTTAACGTCTTCTTTATAGTAAGCAACTTGCTCACGATCTTGAGGCGTATATTGCTGGCCATTCGGGCTGTAGATACCGATTTGACGGAACAGACCTTCCATACCAAAAGTACGTGCTTCATCAGCAATAATAGGGACTAAACGATCTTTAATAGATTTGTTTTTCAACATTACGTTCAACGCACGAACGAATGCGATAGTAGTAGAAATCTCTTTAGATTGTTCTTCTAATAACTGGCTGAAATCTTCCAGTGTAGGAATTTCTAATTTTTCATCAAAACGAGTACGACGAGCAGGTAAGTAACCTTCTAGTTCCTGACGGCGAGCATGCAGATATTTGTACTCTTCTGAATCTTTATCAAAAGTGATATAAGGCAGTTCTGCTACTTTCTTATCGCTAACAGGGATATTGAAACGATCACGGAAATGTTTCACACCGTCCATGTTCATTTTTTTCACTTGGTGAGCGATGTTTTTACCTTCTGCCGTTTCACCCATACCATAACCTTTGATGGTCTGAGCTAAAATAACGGTTGGTTTATCTTTGGTTTCTTTGGCTTTTTGGAATGCCGCAAAAACTTTCTTCGGATCGTGACCACCACGGTTTAACGCCCAAATTTCGTCATCAGTCATATCTTTAACTAATGCGGCAGTTTCTGGGTAACGATTGAAGAAATGCTCACGAACATAAGCACCGTCGCGAGATTTGAAAGTCTGGTAGTCACCATCCAGTGTTTCATTCATTAACTGGATCAGTTTACCGGAAGTGTCTTTACGTAGTAGTGCATCCCAACGGTCGCCCCACATCACTTTGATCACGTTCCAGCCAGCACCGGCGAAGATACCTTCTAATTCGTTAACAATTTTGCCGTTACCTGTAACTGGGCCATCAAGACGCTGTAAGTTACAGTTAACCACGAAGCACAGGTTATCTAATTTTTCGCGTACAGCGATAGTGATAGCACCTTTAGATTCTGGCTCGTCCATTTCACCATCACCTAAGAACGCATAAACACGTTGCTTAGTGGTATCTTTTAAGCCACGGTGATCTAAATATTTCAAGAATTTTGCTTGATAAATCGCAGATAGTGGCCCCAAGCCCATTGAAACGGTTGGGAACTGCCAGAATTCAGGCATTAATTTAGGGTGTGGATAAGAGGATAAACCTTTACCACCAATTTCTTGACGGAAGTTATTTAATTGCTCTTCAGTCAGACGCCCTTCTAAGAATGCACGTGCGTAGATCCCCGGAGAGATATGACCTTGGAAGTAAACTAAGTCACCGCCATCATTGTCATTATGAGCACGGAAGAAGTGGTTAAAGCAAACTTCATATAAAGTTGCAGAAGACTGGTATGACGCCATGTGCCCGCCGAGTTCCAAATCTTTTTTGGACGCGCGCAGAACCATCATTACTGCGTTCCAGCGAATAGCAGAACGGATACGACGTTCCAATTCCAGATTGCCAGGGTAAGCGGGTTCATCTTCAACAGGAATAGTATTGATATAATCACTGTGTACAGAGCCACCTAAAGCAATATCAAGACCGCCATTACGGGCTTGTTTTAATACCTGATCAATCAGGAACTGTGCACGCTCAACACCTTCTTCACGGATGACCGAGTCGATCGCTTGTAACCAATCGCGAGTTTCGATCGGATCCACGTCATTTTTCAGCATATCTGACATGGTGTATTCCTTATCTGTTATCTGTTTCTAATGGTTATAGGAGCCTATCTTCCCGTGATACCACGGGGATATGACGGGAAGATAGGCCCTGCTGTTATTACCGCTACCCCTGAATATTGCAGGGAGATAGGTAGTACAGACTCAGCGGTCAGGATCTGTGCTACTAAAATAAATCAGGATGTTGTTGGAGCCGGCGCAAAGAACGCTCACGACGAGTATGTTCACGACTCATATCCAACAAAACATCTTCAATAAAGGCCAGATGGCGGTGTGAAGCTTCACGGGCTGCTTCTGGCTCTCTATTAATAATCGCCTGATAAATCTGTGTGCGATGCTCACTTACAGCAGTTAACATCTCTTTACGTGTATAAAGAAACTCAAAATTTTGTCGGATATTCTGCTCAAGCATTGGCACCATACACCTTAATAAGTGTAGCAAAACGACATTATGAGCAGCTTCCGTAACGATTAATTGGTATTGCAATACCGCATCCGACTCCGCTGCGATATCCCCTTTATCATGAGCATCAATAATGCGAGCATGACTGGCTTTAATACGCTCAAGATCATCATCAGTACCGCGTAATGCAGCATAATAAGCCGCAATACCTTCAAGGGCATGGCGTGTTTCTAACAGATCAAATTGAGATTCTGGATGCCCACTGAGGAGTTGAGCGAGAGGATCGCTAAAGCTTTGCCAAAGGTTATCTTGCACAAAGGTTCCACCACCTTGGCGGCGTAATAAAAAACCTTTTGCTTCCAATTTTTGGATTGCTTCACGCAATGAAGGACACGATACATCAAATTGCTTTGCCAGCTCACGTTCAGGCAGGAGTTTTCCCCCGGACGTAGGGTGCCTTCTAAAATAAGATGCTCAAGTTGTTGTTCTATCACATCAGAAAGCTTTGGTTGGCGGATCTTTGTGTAAGCCATATTGCTAGAAGCCATTATTGGATAACTATTACCTTGGTTATTGAAATGTCAATTGGTAATACCAATTTAATGTAATGGATAATAAAGTAACAAAGTATTTACTAACTGTCCATACAGTTGTTGAGCGAAATCATAAAAACCTGCAAATTTTAACAAATTATTTGATAAATTCATCAAATTTGATAACTAGATCGCATTATTAGAAAAGATTAAAAACACTATTTTTTAACATTGATTAAACACATAAACAGTCACACTGAAGCGTGACAGCATTCATATATTGATTATCAATGCAAAAATATCAATTATTAATGCATTTTGTTGTGTTATTTTGCTAATAGTGCTCGGTAATATGACCAATTAAAATGAGGTCCTGGATCTGTTTTCCGACCAGGTGCGACATCACTATGTCCGGTAATATTTTCTTTAATGCCCGGATAGTGTTCAATAAGTTGCTGAGTGAGTGTCGATAATTGCTGATATTGCTGCGGCGTAAAGTCACACTCATCGGTTCCTTCTAGCTCAATACCAATCGAGAAATCATTGCATTTCTCTCGCCCTTTATAGAAGGAAACCCCGGCATGCCACGCTCGTGCCGTAAAAGGCACATATTGCACAATTTCACCATCACGGCGAATTAAACAGTGCGCAGAAACACGCAGGTGCGCAATCTCATTAAAAAAAGGATGATCATCAACAGCAAGCGTATTGGTAAACAGTTGATCAATATAAGGTCCACCGAATTGCCCAGGAGGAAGACTGATATTGTGGATAATCAACAATGAAGGGATTTCACCTTCAGGTCTATTGTCATAATTTGGCGATGGAACGAGCTTTACTCCCGTTAGCCAGCCTTGCTTAATCTCCACAACACCCCTCTTTTTTCTACATTTAAAATCATATTAGCTATTTTTATTAATAATATCCGCCAATTAATGCGAACTTGCTCTCAATAATAGTGGTTAATTTTGTATCACGCCTTTTTCTTTTCGATATTTTACTCAATTCTTAGCTTCTCTATTCGCCAATAAAACGCTTTTTTCTCATACTTCAACAGGTTATTTATCAAGGAGAGAAAAATGAATACATTAAATTATCACTCAACAGAGAATGGATTCACGCTAATGGAATTGATGATTGTGATTGCCATTATCTCAATTTTAAGCTCAGTGGCGATCCCTGCTTATCATGGTTATATCCAAAAGGCCGCCTTAACTGATGTATTACAAACCCTGTCGCCTTATCGTTCTGCAGTGGAACTTTGTCACTATGAACATCAATATAACCAATGCCATGCTGATGCCAGTTTTATGCCTCAACAATTTCGTAGTCGATACCTTACTGATATTCATGTTGCCAATGGCGTTATTAGTGCAAAAGGTAAGGCTCAACTAGAAGGGCTAACCATCGTAATGACTCCTGCAACAAACAGTAAAGAGACACTTCCCCATTGGCAAATTAACTGCACATCAACTAACACCGCGTTACAAACGCTATGCCATAAGGTTTTTAAATCTCATTAAACCAATCTAACGACAACCTCAACCAAGGTGGAAAAGCCAATAGGCTCTGTTTCTAGCCCTTACCATCCATAAATCATTTATCGTAAAAAAAGAGCTTTCATGAATAATACTATCCATACAGCAACAGAGTTTATTGAGCAATTGTTACGTCACAGCCTTGCTCAACGTGTTTCTGATCTTCATTTAGAGCCACAACAAAATAGCCTGAGAATTCGCGCGAGAATTGATAATCATCTAGTGTTATTTTCTCCCCCTGACAATCAATTAGCTAACGAGATCCTGACACGTTTAAAAATCCTCGCGAATATTAATATTGCCGAAAAACGCCTACCACAAGATGGTCAATTTAATTGGTCTTACCAGAAAAACAATTATTCAATACGTGTTGCGACACTTCCTACTTTATATGGAGAAAAAATAGTTTTACGGCTCATGAATAATCTGCAACAGCCACAATTAGCACAGTTAGGTTTTCAAACAATTCACCTAACACTATTAAAAAAATATCTTACTCAACCTCAGGGAATGATTTTAGTCACCGGCCCCACAGGGAGTGGTAAAACTTTAACACTCTATAGTTGTTTACAATATTTAAATAAAGATAATCGTAATATTAATAGTATTGAAGATCCTATTGAGTTACCTCTCCATGGCATTAATCAAACACAAATAACAGAAAAAGCTGGTATTACTTTTGCAACAATATTACGGGCACTATTACGCCAAGATCCCGATGTTATTATGATAGGTGAAATACGTGATCAACAAACAGCAGAAATAGCAATAAAAGCGGCACAAACAGGCCACCTAGTTTTATCAACACTGCATACTAACTCTACCCAAGCAACACTCGCCCGTTTGGCTAATTTAGGCATCGCAAAAGATTTAATCGACTCTTGTGTAAAATTAATTATTTCTCAACGTTTAGTTCGTTGCTTATGTAGCAACTGTAAATACCCATCACCTGAACAGAAAAATTTCATTATTAATAATCAACAAATTATATTACCCAATTGGCAAGCAACAGGTTGTCAATTTTGTTATTCCGGCTACAAAGGCAGAACAGCTATTTATGATTGTTTTGAACTTGCCAAGCAATCACTCCCCTCACCTTACGCACTATTTAACTCAGGTATTGAACTGATAAAAAAGGGGATCACGTCTTTAGATGAAGTTTATCAAGTAGTCGGAGATATTGAATGAAATTACATTTTATCTATCGCTATAATGCATTAACTTATCAAGGAAAATGGCTAAGTGGCAACGTTGTCGCTCAATCTAAACATGAAGTTATTGATCAACTTATTCAACAACAAAAATTACCAGTAAAAATTCGCCTATATAGGGTAATAATCTTTCAAAATAGTGATAAACAATACCGCATTCAACTTCTTGAACAGTTAGCGTTATTACTTCATTCAGGCTTAGCACTTTTGCCCGCATTAACACTGCTTAAAGAAGAATGTCGTTATTTACATTGGCAATGTGTTTTAAATGATATTATTTTTCACCTAAATCAAGGAGGCGCACTATCTAAACAGTTAAGTCGTTATCCACTCTATTTTCCTGCTAATTTAACCCATTTTATTTATATTGGCGAAGAGAGTGGTAAGCTTGATGGAGTTCTCTTATTACAAACAACACAATTAAAAAAACAGCGGGATTTAATAAAAAAAATAATAAAAGCTTTTCAGTATCCTCTATTCTTATTATTAACATTAATCGTTATTACAATATCTATGTTGATCTATGTTTTACCTGAATATCAATCTTTATACAGTGCATTTAATACTGAGCTACCGACACTAACATTAACCTTAATTAGATGTTCTCAATGGTTTTCTCAATATAGTTTAATTATTCTGCTGTTTATATTAATAATTTCTTATAGCTATTACACTATTAAACATCACAATGCTAAATTTCGCGACATTGAACAACGATGTTGGCTTAATCTTCCTTGCTTAGGCATCTTATTAAGATATCACCAGCTACATATTATTTTTCAGATAATGACGATTACACAACAAGCTGGATTACCACTATTACAGGGGTTAAAAATTATTACAGAGCAATTAACGCATTCACTGTATCAACGAGCACTCACTGATATGATAGCGCATATTACTCAAGGAAAATCACTTAGCTCATTTATGCGACATAATCCTCTATTCCCGCCAATCTGTTATCAATTTATCTCTTCAGCAGAAAATTCTGGACAACTACAGTTTTTTTGCCAGCAACTTACCCACTGGTTTTATCATCAATTAGAAGAACGCCTTGATAGTGTAAAAACATGGCTTGAGCCTATTTTAATGACACTGATCGCATTGATTACTGGCACGCTTATTATTGCGATGTATCTTCCGGTGTTACAACTAGGTGATACCATACATTGATGCTAGCAATATCCTAAAGTCATTAACAATGCGTCTAATAATCAAAACATCAGTGATACAATGCATCATCATTACATTTTGATATATTAATAGCCGATTAAGCGAAGATTTAGCCACTTACTGTAAGCTAGGCTGTCAGGGTAGCAGAAAATCGCTTATCATAATAACTGAATAAAACCCAAATATTGCGGTTATTATCTTGTGATAAAAATCAGTTTAAGCTTTAGAATATCGCAATCAACAGTAAATTTTGATTAATTAAAAATAGACGAACGCAATGACTTATACAGTTGCTCTTACAGGTGGTATTGGTAGTGGTAAAACGACCATCGCTAATGGTTTTGCCTCACTCGGCGTCCCTCTTGTGGATGCGGATGTCATTGCACGATTAGTGGTAGAGCCAGATTCGCCGGGATTAAAAGCCTTACAGCAACACTTCGGTGACACAATTTTATTGCCTGATGGCAAGTTAAATAGAGCGCAATTACGTCATATTATTTTTCAAAATCAACAAGAAAAAGCGTGGGTAAACCAGTTACTCCATCCACTTATACAACAAGAGACGCAAAAACAAATTCAACAAATTCGCGCCCCTTATTTTATTTGGGTTGTTCCTTTATTAGTTGAAAATAAACTAACACATTTAGCCGATCGTATTCTTGTGGTTGATGTGACTGAAGAAGAACAAATTACCAGAACTATGCAACGTGATGGTGTAAGCCGAGATCATGTACTCAAAATTTTACAAGCCCAAGCTAAAAGAGAACAACGATTAGCCGTTGCTGATGATATTATTGAAAATCACGATAATAGCTTAAATCAAGATGAACAAATAAAACAACTTCATCAGCATTACTTAGAATTAGCTCAAAAAAGCAATACAGGACAATAGCCATGAGTGAAGAAACCTCAACAATTATTTTTGAACACCCGCTTAATGAGAAAATGCGTTCATGGCTTAGAATTGAAAACTCATTAATTCAATTAAATAGTTTTCAATCTATTAATTCATTATCTTCTGCATTATCTTTTTTTCGTGCCGTTTCAGAATTTATTGAAGTTTTAGATCGCGGAGAGATCCGCGCAGAGCTACTTAAAGAGTTAGAAAAAAGACAAAAAAAACTGCAACAGTGGTTATCCTTTCCTAATGTCGATAAAGAGATTGTCAGTCATATTATTAATGAGTTATCAGAAAGTGCTTGCGCATTAAGTAAAGCACCACGTATTGGACAACATTTAAAACAAGATAAAATCATCAGCTTAGTAAAACAACGCCTCAGTATTCCGGGAGGATGTTGTAGCTTTGATGTCCCTACTTTGCATTTGTGGTTAAATCTTCCTCAAACGGTGCGTACTGAAAAGTTAACTTGTTGGCAGGAAGGGTTATATCCTCTACAAAATGCATTAAATGCCCTATTAACACTTATTCGTCAATCAGATACATTTAAACCGGTATTAAGCCATAATGGTTTTTATCAAGACAGTACGGAAGAAGGTGAATTATTACGGATCAAGCTACTTACCAGCCAGCAAATTTACCCTCAAGTCTCAGGACACAAAAACCGTTATGCTATTCGCTTTTTGCCTCTTGATAGTGAGCATGGCACAATCCCTTCTGAACTACCTTTTGAGATTTCATGTTGTTAATATAGCTTAATATCAACAACAGAAATCATCTCAATTAAATTCAGGAGAGATAATGAGCGAAAAATTAATAGTGAAATGCCCAACATGCCGAACCGAGGTAATATGGGATGAAAGTAGCCCTTATCGTCCTTTTTGTTGTAAGCGTTGCCAGTTAATCGATTTAGGCGAATGGGCGGCTGAAGAGAAGCGAATTCCAAGTCAAAGCGAAAGCAATGACAGCGATGAATGGAGTGAAATGCCAGAGCAAGATCCCAAGCCGTTTAATTAAACGCCCACAGCATACTCATACAGCCACAACAATCATGAAGTGGCTGTATTGATTATTTTTGCAATAAGGCAACAATAGAGCGATTAGCTGGCGGAAAATCTTCAGCATTTAAGGACATAATAGGTACCCAGCGGGAAAGTTGCCCCTCTTTACCGTAAGGTTTATTTTCCCACTCTGTGACTAAAAAGAATGATAATGTAATATGCCTATCAATAAAATCATGCTCTACCGTTTCAAGCAACTGGCATTGCGTCACATTAATACCTATTTCTTCTTGCAATTCACGGTATAATGCCTGCTCTGGCGTCTCTTTATCTTCTAGTTTTCCACCAGGAAACTCCCAATATCCTCCCATATGAGATGTCAAAGGGCGTTGGGTAATAAATACATTATTTTGCTTATCACAAATCACACCTGCAGCAATATGTAGTTTTTTTTATCTATCATAAACAGCCTTATTAGATCATACGTTTCACTGACAAACTTCACCATTATACCGTAGATCCAATAGTATGAGGTTGATTTTCTTTCTTCACTATTCGGCATCTGCTCCCCCCCCTGATGAACGACCCGCAAAAGTTGGACTCTTTTCGTTTAAACTCAATCATCACTATTTATTAAGATAAATAAATAGTAAAAGTATAAATGCTTTTATATTTTATTTATTAAAATGAAATAATTATTCACAGAATGAATATTTTATATAATGAAATAAATAAATCACTGCCAACAAATGAAAAGTCACTTTTAACTTAATTAAATTTTTTCAAAACCGCTCTCAGTATTCTTCTTTTTTCTCTAAAAAACCTATTTTTTGGTTAATTGATTTTTTCTAACTGGTAATTTACATAGCAAAAATCACAACAAATACAATAACAATAAAAATTAAACAAATGATTTTATTTGTAGATAACGCTTATTCTCTCTAACAAAATCATACTGATTATTTTACGTTTATTGATAGTTAATACTAAAAAAAGGGAAAGTTTTACTTAAATCCATCAATTTTAAAAATATATTCAATTAAAGAGTAACTGGTATTTATTATTTTTAATTTCAATATAATAATAAAACATTATTTATTATCTATATATATTAAAGCCCTATTATTATATTTGAATTAATACCTTTATCTCGAGGTAAAATGAAAAAAAAAGTTGTTTTATTAACACTATTAAGCTGTTTTTCTACCAGTGGATTAAGCGCAAATGAAACAGGAAATTTAGGCTCAATCAGTGAATCAAGGCGTGCATTGCAAGATAGCCAACGTGAAATTAATCAATTAATAGAACAAAATCGCTATCAGCAACTGCAAGAAAAAGCGGTAAATATTTCACCTACCCCAACTTTAATTACTGAGTCAGAACATTGTTTGCCTATAAAAGGCGTTTATATTCAAGGTATTACTTTACTTACTGAGAAGGATCTCAATTCATTATCTCCGTTACCAGATCAATGTATTAAGAGTGCTGATATTAATCGCCTCGTAAAAGAACTCACACAGCGTTATCTTCAACATGGTTATATTACCGCACGTATCCAATTTTTACGTCCTAACCAACATGGCGAATTAGGTCTGTATGCTATTGAAGGGTTTGTTGAACGTATTGAAGGAGGTGATCGAGGTGTTAACACCACACTACTATTTCCTCGAATCAAAGGGCAACCATTAAAACTCGCTACACTCGATCAAGGCTTAGATCAAGCTAACCGTTTGCAATCAAATAAAGTCACAGTGGATATTCTTCCCGGTACCGAATTGGGAGGATCTGTCATTAAGTTGTCTAATCAACGAAAATCACCTTGGCATCTCAATATCGCTAGTGACAATTATGGACAGAAAAATTCAGGCCGCTGGTTAATACGAACGAATGCTAGTTTAGATAGCCCATTAGGTTTATCTGATTTTGTAAGCTTAAATGCCAACATAACAACAGATAACCCGAATACCCATTTTAATCGCGCTTATACTTTGCTCTATTCAATTCCTTATGGTGGTTTTACTTTTAGCTCTTTTGGTAGTTATTCGGAGTACCAATTTCACCAAAAATTACAAACACGTACTGTCAGCTTATATGGCGATACCACTCAAGTAGGTATTAGAGGCGATTATGCTTTTAGTCGTAGCCAAAAACAAATTGATACCTTAAATATTCAAGTCACTCATAAACGTATACGCAACTACTTTAGCCAAATTCGTTTAGATCTCAGTAGCCCTAAATTAACCACGATTGAATTAGGGATTAATCATTTGCAGATTATTCCAAATGGCGTATTGAGCACTAATTTAAGTGTTGAAAAAGCGGTCGGCTGGTTTGGCGCAGAGGAAACACCCTATATCGCTAACGGTAATGGTAACGACTATCGCTTTACAAAAGTTAAGCTATTTGCCAATTGGTATCAACGCTTTTCTCTATGGCATTCTACATTTTTATTCAATAGTTCTTTTTTAGGCCAATACAGCCACGACACACTCCCCGGCGTTGAATGGCTAAGTTTAACAGACAAAAACGCCATTCGTGGTTTTGATCAAAGCACACTTTCTGGTGATAACGGTGGCTATTTACGCAATACCCTCTCCTATCCCTATCGACTTAACCACTTTTCTATCACACCTCGTATAGGGATAGATATCGGTCAAGTAAAACAACATGGTAACTACAAAGGATGGCAAGGTGGTTACGGCCTAAGCTCCGGCTTAAATATTCAATATCAACAAGCACAACTCGACCTTGAAGTTGCAAAAGGCGAGTTACTGTATCACCAAACAAATTCCAATAAAACCAAAGATCCTACTCAACTACTGGTTAAATTTTCATACTTATTTTGATCTACATTCATAGCAACAAATGGAGATAACTCTATGAAATCAAAAAACTTTAAACTTTCACCCTCCGGGCGACTTGCTGCGTCTTTAGCAATAATTTTTGTCTCTCTTAATGCTTATGGCAATGGCATCGTGCCCGATGCAGGCCATCAAGGGCCGGATGTCTCTGCTGTTAATGGTGGTACGCAAGTGATTAATATAGTCACGCCAAATAACGAAGGGATTTCTCATAACCAATACCAAGACTTCAATGTTGGCAAGCCTGGGGCTGTATTTAATAACGCATTAGAAGCGGGACAATCTCAACTTGCGGGTCATTTAAACGCTAACAGCAATTTAAATGGTCAAGCTGCCTCTTTAATTTTGAATGAAGTTGTTAGCCGCAACCCATCATTCTTATTAGGTCAGCAAGAGGTCTTTGGTATCGCTGCTGAATATGTGCTTTCTAACCCAAATGGTATCACATGTGATGGTTGTGGTTTTATAAATACCAGCCGCTCTTCATTAGTTGTTGGTAATCCGCTCTTTGAAAATGGTCAGCTAAAAGGCTATAGCACCCTCAACAACACAAATTTACTATCGCTTGGTAAAAATGGCTTAAATACAACAGGGTTGTTAGACTTAATTGCTCCTCGTATTGATAGTAGAGGGAAAATCACTGCTGCTGAAATTTCAGCCTTTACTGGACAAAACACCTTCTCACAACATTTTGATATTCTCTCTTCACAAAAACCCGTTTCAGCATTAGATAGCTATTTCTTTGGTAGTATGCAATCGGGTCGTATCCGCATTATTAATACGGCTGAAGGTAGTGGAGTTAAATTAGCAGGTAAATTTACCGCAGATAACGACCTAAGTGTTAAAGCCGATAATATTCAAACAGATAGTCAAGTCCGTTATGACAGTTACGATAAAGATGGCAGTGAAAATTACCAAAACTATCGTGGCGGGATCACGGTTAATAATAGTGGCTCTAGTCAAACACTCACTAAAACCGAATTAAAAGGTAAAAACATCACATTAGTAGCGAGTAGCCATAATCAAATCAAAGCCTCTGATTTAATGGGGGATGATATCACTTTACAAGGTGCTGATTTAACTATCGATGGTAAACAGCTACAGCAAAAAGAGACCGATATTGATAATCGCTGGTTCTACTCGTGGAAATACGATGTGACTAAAGAGAAAGAACAAATACAGCAAATTGATAGCCAAATTGATGCTAAAAATAATGCAACATTAACCGCAACTAAAGGAAATGTTACCTTAGACGCGGCTAAAATTAATGCGGGGAATAACCTTGCAATTAATGCCAATAAAGATATCCATATCAATGGATTAGTTGAGAAAGAAAGTCGTAGTGAAAATGGCAATAAACGTAATCATACTTCTCGCTTAGAAAGTGGTAGTTGGAGTAACAGCCACCAAACTGAGACGTTGAAAGCCAGTGAATTAACGGCAGGTAAAGATCTTGGTTTAGATGCTCAAGGCTCAATAACAGCGCAAGGTGCTAAACTGCATGCGAATGAAAATGTGCTGGTCAATGCCAAAGATAACATTAATTTAAACGTCCAAAAAACCAATAATGATAAAACAGTCACCGATAATCATGTTATGTGGGGAGGTATTAGTGGTGGTCAGAATAAAAATAATAATAATCAACAACAAGTTAGTCATGCAACACAATTAACCGCTGATGGTCAATTGCTCCTTGCTGCAGATAACAATGTCAACATTACCGGTAGCCAAGTAAAAGGCAACCAAGGTGCTTTTGTTAAAACCACACAAGGTGATGTCGTCATTGATAATGCGCTGAGTGAAACCATCAGTAAAATCGATGAACGCACAGGAACCGCGTTTAATATCACTAAAAGTTCACATAAAAATGAAACTAATAAACAAACATCTACAGGTAGTGAACTCATTTCCGATGCACAATTGACCGTTGTCAGTGGCAATGATGTTAATGTCATTGGTAGTTTGATCAAAAGCGCTGATAAATTAGGTATTCATTCTTTAGGTGATATCAACGTTAAATCAGCACAACAAGTCACTAAGATTGATGATGAAAAAACATCATTAGCCATTACTGGGCACGCCAAAGAAGTTGAAGACAAGCAATATAGTGCGGGCTTTCATATCACTCATACCACCAATAAAAATACTAGTACTGAAACAGAGCAAGCTAACTCAACCATTAGTGGCGCCAATGTTGATCTGCAAGCGAATAAAGATGTGACTTTTGCGGGATCTGATCTAAAGACTACCGCAGGGAATGCCTCTATTACGGGTGATAATGTTGCCTTTGTTAGCACGGAAAATAAAAAACAAACGGACAACACAGATACCACTATTTCAGGAGGTTTTAGCTACACAGGAGGTGTAGATAAAGTCGGTTCTAAAGCCGATTTTCAATATGACAAACAACATACACAAACAGAGGTAACAAAAAATAGAGGCAGCCAAACAGAGGTTGCAGGTGATTTGACTATTACCGCGAACAAAGATTTGCTTCACGAAGGGGCTTCTCACCATGTTGAGGGGCGTTATCAAGAGTCTGGTGAAAATATTCAGCATCTTGCCGTCAATGATAGTGAAACATCTAAAACTGACAGCTTAAATGTTGGTATCGATGTTGGCGTTAATCTTGATTATAGCGGTGTAACGAAGCCAGTTAAGAAAGCAATCGAAGATGGTGTTAACACAACCAAACCGGGTAACAATACCGATTTAACTAAAAAAGTTACAGCAAGAGATGCAATTGCTAATTTAGCTAACCTTAGCAATTTAGAGACCCCCAATGTCGGTGTTGAAGTTGGTATTAAAGGTGGTGGTAGTCAGAAATCACAAACCGATAGCCAAGCCGTTTCAACCTCTATCAATGCAGGAAAAATCAACATTGATAGTAATAATAAGTTACATGATCAAGGTACTCACTATCAATCAACCCAAGAGGGTATTTCTCTCACAGCAAACACCCACACAAGTGAGGTCGCGCAAGATAAACATCAAACAACATTCCATGAAACAAAAGGCGGTGGACAAGTTGGTGTCAGTACCAAAACGGGCAGTGATATTACCGTTGCTATTAAAGGTGAAGGCCAAACAACTGATAACGCCTTAATGGAAACAAAGGCTAAAGGTAGCCAATTTACCTCAAATGGCGATATTTCGATTAATGTAGGTGAAGATGCCCATTATGAAGGTGCTCAATTTGATGCACAAAAGGGCAAAACAGTTATCAATGCGGGGGTGATCTCACTCTTGCACAGGCGACTGATACTCATAGCGAAAGTCAATCTAATGTTAATGGTAGTGCAAATCTGAAAGTGGGCACCACGCCAGAGAGTAAAGACTATGGTGGAGGTTTCAATGCAGGGACCACTCATCACAGCAAAGAGCAGACTACCGCAAAAGTGGGCGCTATCACTGGCTCTCAAGGTATTGAATTAAACGCTGGGCATAACCTGACTTTACAAGGTACTCATTTAAGTAGCGAACAAGATATTGCATTAAATGCAACTAATAAAGTCGACCTACAATCAGCGAGCTCTGAGCGTACTGAAAAAGGCAATAATTTATCTGGAGGAGTACAAGCAGGCTTTGGTAAAAAAATGACCGATGATGCTTCATCTGTGAATGGTTTAGGTAGTGCCCAATTTGCTATTGGTAAACAAGATGAGAAAAGCGTATCTCGAGAAGGAGGAACGATTAATAACTCAGGAAACTTAACGATTAATGGCAATAGCGTCCATCTTCAAGGAGTACAAGTTAATAGTAAAGATACTCAGCTAACATCACAATCCGGTGATATCGAGATCACATCTGCGCAGTCTACTGATTATAAAAACAATTGGGGAACAGATATTGGCTTTAATGGCAAAAAAACCAATACCACCCCAAAAGAAGTTACAGAGGAGAAACCTGCTACCTCTATTCATAACATAGGGGGTAAATTACTGGTTAACGTGGAAGATCAACAAAAAACGAGCCACCAAAATGCAACCTTAGAAACAGGTACATTAACGATTAATAGTAATAAAGATCTGACACTATCTGGTGCTAATGTGACTGCTGATAGCATTACGGGTAATGTCGGTGGTTCACTCAATATTGCTAGCCAAAAAGAGAGTGATCGCCATGTCACTGTTGGCGTCAATGTTGGCTATAACCACACCAATGATCCTAAATCAAGCCAAGTGAATAAAACGGCTAAAGCCGGAGGGTCATTATTAGAGAAAACTATCAAAGATACGATTGATTCAGGAATTAAATCATCAACCGATGCTATCTCTGATAAATACAATTCCCTCTCTTCAACTATTGCAGATAAAACAGGTATCAGTGATGAAACTAAAGCCAAAATTGATCAAGGTTTTGGTAAAGTTGGTAATGGTATTAAGAATATCGTAACAGGTGCTGAGGGTCATACTGCTAATGCAGATATCAAAGTCACTCATGTAGATAATGATGCTGTCACTAAAACCACCTCCTTAACTAGCAACAACAACCTATCATTAAATGTGAATGGCTCGACAAAACTCACCGGAGCAGAAATTGCGAGTAAACAAGGCCAAGTTGATTTAGGGGGAAGTAGCGTTAAATTAGAAAATATTGAAGGACATCATTATGAAGCCGGCGCTGATCTTGATCTGAAATCCTCTGTGGTGGATTTAGCAAAACAACTGGTAGGTGGAGATATTTCTTTTAAATCCCCCGTTAAAACGAATGAAACCGTCAATACAAAAGCATCTATTTCTGAAAAATAGTCGATACTTCATAAAAGAGTAACTGCCTATTTTTTGTAAGCTAAGCCCACTTGATTGTCATTATTACAAGTGGGCTTTTTATTATCGTACTTATGGCATCTGCTCCCGATAAACTTACAATTCTTTAATATTTAAAATAAACCAAGAAAATATAACCAATTGAATATAAACAAAATAAAAGCAAACAAAATAATTATATAATCCTTGACCTTCCCCTATTGGTAAAGCTTAAGCTTTGTCCCATACCATATTTAAGAGGGAAAGTTTGATGAATACACCTACAACATTATCCTCAGCAAATAGGCTGAGCTTACCTGTAGAAGGTATGACATGTGCTTCATGTGTCGGACGTGTTGAACGAGCATTAAAGGCAGTACCTGAAATAAAAGATGCTGTCGTGAATCTTGCAACAGAACGTGCTGATATTACATTTAGCAGTACCCCCAATCCTGTACTTGCTGTAAGCGCGATTGAAAGCTCTGGCTATAAAGTTCCTGAAGAGATCACTGAATTAGCTATTGAAGAAATGACCTGCGCTTCCTGTGTCGGGCGTGTTGAGAAAGCATTAGCTCAAATTCCTGGTGTATTAGAAGCCACCGTGAATCTTGCCACTGAGCGTGCTCGTGTGCGTCATTTATCCGGCGTAGTATCTATTACTGATTTAGAAGTGGCGGTTGTCCATGCCGGTTATAAACCACGGCGGCTATCAGATAATCCAGCCAATACTCGTGATTTAAGTGAAGAGCGTCGTGAAAAAGAAGCCCGCTCGTTACGCCGAGCATTACTTATTGCCACTATCTTCACATTACCAGTGTTCGTTATTGAGATGGGCTCACATTTTATCCCCGGAGTCCATCATTGGGTAACGCAAACATTAGGGCAACAGCTCAACTGGTATATTCAATTTGTTCTTGCCACCATAGTGATGTTTGGCCCTGGCTTACGCTTTTTCAAAAAAGGAATACCCGCATTATTACGCGGTGCTCCTGATATGAACTCATTAGTATCAGTCGGTACAGTAGCCGCTTACGGGTATTCTGTCGTTTCAACCTTTATACCCCAAGTCTTACCTGCAGGTACGGCAAATATCTATTTTGAGGCTGCTGTCGTGATTGTTACCTTGATCTTATTAGGGCGAAATCTTGAGGCAAAAGCCAAAGGAAATACCTCACAAGCGATTAAGCGTTTAGTGGGTCTTCAAGCCAAAACAGCACGTGTTTCACGTCATGGTGAAATACTAGAAATTCCATTAGATCAAGTTATGATGGGCGATATCGTTGTTGTTCGTCCTGGTGAAAAAATCCCTGTTGATGGTGAGGTTGTAGAAGGCCATTCTTATGTTGATGAGAGCATGATAACCGGTGAACCCGTTCCTGTAGCAAAAGAGATAGGGGCTGAGGTTGTCGGTGGCACCATCAATAAAACAGGTGCTTTTAGTTTTAAAGTGACCAAAGTGGGTGCCAATACGATACTCGCACAAATAATTCGCTTAGTTGAGGAAGCTCAAGGTTCAAAATTACCAATCCAAGCGCTTGTTGATAAAGTTACCATGTGGTTTGTGCCCGCAGTAATGATAGGTGCAACGATCACATTCTTTATTTGGCTCGCATTTGGTCCTGAGCCTGCACTAACCTTTGCGCTCATCAATGCTGTTGCGGTACTCATTATTGCTTGTCCGTGTGCAATGGGATTAGCAACACCAACATCAATTATGGTTGGCACAGGACGAGCTGCTGAATTAGGAATACTTTTCCGTAAAGGTGAAGCTTTGCAAGCCTTACGTGATGTTAGTGTGGTCGCACTCGACAAAACTGGTACATTGACAAAAGGCCGCCCTGAGCTAACTGATCTGATCCCAGCAGAAAAATTTGAATATAACGAGATATTAAGTCTTGTCGCTTCAATTGAAACTTATTCAGAACACCCTATTGCACAAGCAATTGTTAATGCAGCAAACGAGGCAAAATTAACGCTTGCTAGTGTGGATAATTTTGAAGCTATTCCTGGTTTTGGTGTTAGTGCAACAGTTGATGGAAGATCTGTCTCTGTGGGTGCCGACCGCTTTATGAAACAGCTTGGGTTAGATGTCAGTCAGTTCGCTTCATCCGCTCAAAAATTAGGTGAGCAAGGTAAAACACCACTGTATACCGCCATTGATGGCCGTCTTGCTGCGATTATTGCCGTTGCAGACCCAATAAAAGAAACAACACCTGAAGCTATTAAAGCATTACATGCATTAGGTTTGAAAGTAGCAATGATCACAGGTGATAACAAAGCAACAGCAAAAGCAATAGCAAAACAACTTGGTATTGATGAAATAGTTGTAGAAGTCCTTCCTGATGGAAAAGTTGCGGCATTAAAACAACTTAGTCAGAAAGGAGATAAAGTTGCATTTGTCGGAGATGGTATCAATGATGCCCCAGCGCTTGCACAAGCTGATGTAGGATTGGCAATTGGTACAGGAACTGACGTTGCCATTGAAGCTGCTGACGTAGTACTAATGTCAGGTGATTTACGCGGTGTTGTTGATGCGATTGCACTTAGCCAAGCAACCATTCGTAATATCAAACAAAACTTATTCTGGGCATTTGCTTATAACGCATTATTAATCCCAGTCGCTGCGGGTATGCTTTATCCTATCAATGGCATGTTACTTTCGCCTATATTCGCTGCCGCAGCAATGGCGCTTTCTAGTGTATTTGTTTTAGGAAATGCACTACGACTAAAACGTTTTCAAGCGCCCATGAAAACACATTAAACATAAATTATCTTTATTGCCAGATCCGAAAAAGATCTGGCTCATGCTGATAAAGCAATTATCTCTACTTAGAAGAAAAGCGCTTTATTATCAGATAAGGAGAATAAGATGAATATTGGTCAAGCTGCAAAAAAATCCGGTATTTCAAGTAAAATGATCCGATATTATGAGCAAATTGGTTTAATACCTAAGGCAATTCGTACTGACGGAGGTTATCGCGATTACAATGATAGCGATGTAGATTGTTTTCGCTTTATCCGCCATTCACGTGCTCTTGGTTTTTCAACAGAGCAAATATCAACATTATTAGTTTTATGGAATAACAGAGAACGGACAAGTGCTGATGTAAAAGCTATTGCCCTTTCTCATATCGATGAATTAAACCGTAAAATAGCGCAATTGCAACGAATGACGCAAACATTATCGCATTTAGCACAAGAGTGCCAAGGTGATAATAATCCTGATTGCCCAATTATTGCTAAGCTAGTCGAACCCCAAACAGGGACAGAACATTAAACAACAAAAAAACAACCTTTATTACCTCCACTCTCCTATTTTATGGTTTTTTATCCATGATAAAAAAAGTCCACCTTTATTCGAAGGTGGGCTTTCTATTTTTAAAATGGTGTTACATTCTTACCCATATAATAAGCAATAAGTAATTAACCTAATTTACCGTGACAATGCTTATATTTTTTACCTGAACCACAAGGGCAAGGTTCGTTACGACCCACTTTTTTGCCTGATGCCACTTGGCCATCAACGGCTGACATTTGTGATTCTTTTGTCACTTCATGGCTAAGTTGTTGCTGTTTAGCTAAACGCTCCGCCTCTTCACGACGACGACGCTCTAACTCTTCAACTTCTTCAGGTAAACGAACTTGTACTTTACTTAATGTGCTGATCACTTCATATTTCAGTGATTCCAACATATTAGCGAACATAGCAAAAGATTCACGTTTGTACTCTTGTTTTGGATCTTTTTGTGCATAACCACGTAAATGGATACCTTGACGCAGATAATCCATCGCCGCTAAGTGCTCTTTCCACAGTGAATCCAGTGTTTGTAACATGACACCTTTTTCAAAGTTACGCATCATTTCAGCACTGACAATCTCTTCTTTTGCTTTATAGACTTCGATTGATTTTTCTAAAATACGTTCGCGCAGTGTTTCTTCGTGTAGTTCAGGCTCTTTATCTAACCACTCTTTGATAGGTAAATTTAAATCAAAGTCATTTTGCAGACAGGCCGTTAAACCTTCAATATCCCACATCTCTTCTAGTGATTGAGGTGGAATATAGTTATCAATCATCGAAGTAAACACATCTTGGCGAATACTGTCGATAGTTTCACTGACATCAGCAACATCTAACAACTCATTACGTTGAGTATAAATAGCTCGACGCTGATCATTGGCTACATCATCATACTCAAGTAATTGTTTACGAATATCGAAGTTACGATTTTCTACTTTACGTTGTGCATTAGCAATCGCTTTAGTTACCCATGGATGCTCAATAGCTTCTGTTTCGTTCATTCCCAGTTTACGCATCATGCCTGATACTTTATCAGAGGCAAAAATACGCATTAAGGAGTCTTCCATTGACAGATAGAAACGAGAAGAACCCTCATCCCCTTGACGCCCCGCACGACCACGTAACTGGTTATCGATACGACGTGATTCATGGCGTTCAGTACCAATAATATGTAAACCACCAGAAGCTAATACCGCATCATGGCGTTTTTGCCATTGTGCTTTGATCTCTTCAATTTGCTCTTCTGTTGGATTTTCCAGCTTCGCAACTTCAGTCTGCCAACTTCCCCCTAATACGATATCGGTACCACGACCAGCCATATTAGTTGCGATGGTCACCGCTGATGGTAATCCTGCATTAGCAATGATATCTGCTTCCATAGCATGGAATTTGGCATTCAGGACATTATGATGAATATTCGCTTTTGTGAGTGCTTGGGAGATCTCTTCAGATTTTTCAATCGAGATGGTCCCCACCAGTACCGGCTGTCCATTTTTAGTACGTTCACGAATATCTTCAATAATCGCGGCAAATTTACCTTTTTCATTCATATAAACTAAATCAGGTAAATCTTTACGTACCATTGGGCGGTTAGTTGGAATAACGATAGTTTCTAAACGGTAGATAGAGTTAAATTCAAAAGCTTCGGTATCTGCAGTACCGGTCATCCCCGCTAATTTCTCATATAAACGGAAATAGTTCTGGAATGTAATGGACGCTAATGTTTGGTTCTCATTTTGGATCTTCACACCTTCTTTTGCTTCTACCGCTTGGTGTAAACCATCCGACCAACGACGGCCTTGCATGGTACGACCGGTATGTTCGTCAACAATGATAACTTCGCCATCTTTAACAATGTAATCAACATCTTTTGTAAATAATGCATGGGCACGTAAGGCTGCCGTTACATGGTGCATAAGCATGATGTTAGCAGGTGAGTAAAGTGACTCGCCCTCTTTCATCATACCTGCTTCGGCTAATAGCCCTTCAATTTTAACTAAGCCACGCTCAGTAATATTCACTTGACGCGTTTTTTCGTCGACAGAGTAATCCCCTTCTCCTTGGAAGGTATCTGAATCTTCTTTTTCTTGAGGCACTAAATGAGGAATAACTTTATTCATTTTAATATAAAGTTCAGAGCTATCCTCAGCAGGCCCTGAAATAATCAGTGGAGTACGAGCTTCATCAATTAAAATGGAGTCAACCTCATCCACTAATGCATAGTGTAATTTACGTTGGACACGCTCTTCAGGGCTAAACGCCATATTGTCACGCAAATAGTCGAAACCAAATTCGTTATTTGTACCGTAAGTGATATCTGCGTTATAAGCTTCACGTTTTGCTGGTGGTGCCATATTAGGGAGGTTGATACCAACACTTAACCCTAAGAATTCAAATAGTGGGCGGTTATTTTCCGCATCCCGTTGCGCCAAATAGTCATTGACGGTAACAACATGCACCCCTTTACCTGATAGCGCATTTAAATAAGCAGGCAGTGTTGCAGTTAAGGTTTTACCTTCCCCTGTACGCATCTCTGCGATACAGCGATCATTTAATACCATACCGCCAATAAGCTGTACGTCAAAGTGACGCATACCAAAAACACGTTTACTCGCTTCACGTACAGTGGCAAAAGCTTCAGGTAAAATATCCTCTTCTTTTTCACCTTTTTTTAAACGCTCACGAAATTCATCTGTTTTGGCTTTCAATTCATCGTCGGTTAATTTTTCAAATTCTGGCTCTAGTTGATTGATTTGAGCAACCACTTTACGCATACGACGAATAGCGCGTTCATTACGACTACCAAAAATTTTGGTTACAATTTTACCTAACATAACTCTTTATTCTCATTTATGGCGTAAATACGCCGAATACAGCCTCTATGTTTATCGACGATAAATCATAGAGATAAGCATAATCTAACAAAGATTAACAAACTCAATTAAGCTGTTAGGTAAGGTCCAGCACGGATACCGCGGATCTGAGCAAGCCATAATCCGGTATGATAGGAAATACGATTTTCCGTTAATACGCCACGGGAAATCGGTAAATTAACCAGGGTAGAAGATGGCGCTTGAGTCAGTAACGCATAAAGCGTATCAAGCATGACCTCAGCAACATTCGCAACAGGTGATGGCTCATCTTTTGCTTTTACCATCAATTCAGGTGAATGAATGGTAAAAGCAAAAGAGAGCTGCTTAATCACATTTTTAACGGCATGCTGTTGCCAGTAATTAAAGGTGAAGGATGAAGCAGGATTCTGTACACTCTGGCGTAAGAATAAATTATCAAAAGCGATTAATGCTTGGCTTTGACGATTTTGTGAGGAAGGTGTATCCGTTTGTGATGGATTTTCAGCATGGGCAGACACCAGCGAAGGCATACCAATACCTGCTGCTACCATCCCTAATAGCAGATGCGACCAAAAATATCGTCTGCCAAATTGTCGCCAAAAATTTATAATGCTCATTAACCTTCGTTATTTAATTTTATAATTTGTGGAGTCAAAATCTATGCGGGATAGCTACCCACAATCATTGGAAAACATCCTAAAAGAGCTTGAAGGTTCCAATAAAAGCACATTACAGCTTATACAACAGCGTGCAACAATTTTACTCAAATTAAATCGTACAGTCATGGCACTTTTACCAGCACCGTTACAAGGTAAATGCCGTGTCGCCAATTATCGCAATGCTATTTTAATTATTGAAGTCACAAACGCAAGTTGGATGACCCGATTACGTTATGAAATTCCATCATTACTTTCTGCATTAAGAAAGGAAATTTTACCATCGTTATCCTCAATAGACATCAAAATAAATCCTTCTTTAAGCATAAAAGCGGGAAAAAAGAGTGTCACTTCATCATTAAAAGATCTAACACCCGTAAAAAAACGCCATTTAAGTGTAGAGAGTGCACAATCATTGAAATATTTGGCAGAGAAAAGCCCGAAGAAATTAAGAGAAAGATTAGAACGGTTGGCTGCACTTGCCGGAGAGAGTACAAGTACAGCCAAAGATGACGCTAATTAGAGATAATTAACGTGCTTTACAATTGAGCGATTAAGCAAAAACTGTCGATGGCGCTTTAAATGCCACTGGCATTTTCGCTTCGTCTTCAAAGGTGACGAATTCCCAAGCAGACTCTTTTGCTAAAACAGCTTGGAGCAATTTATTATTTAGTGCATGACCTGATTTAAACGCGGTAAATTCACCGATAATGTTATAGCCACACATAAATAAATCACCGATTGCATCTAACATTTTATGACGAACAAATTCATCTTCAAAACGTAAACCATCATCGTTGAGGACACGATAGTCATCAACCACGATAGCGCAATCAAAGCTACCGCCTAAACACAATCCTTTCGATTGTAAATATTCAATATCACGCATAAATCCAAATGTACGAGCACGACTTATTTGACTCATAAAGGATTCAGCAGAGAAATCTAATTTATAACGCTGAGTACTTGCATCGATAGCAGGATGGTTAAAATCGATAGTAAAATCTAATTTAAAACCATTATAAGGACGCATTTCCGCCCATTTATCGCCATCTTCAACACGTACTGTTTCCTTGATACGGATGAATTTTTTCGCAGTGCGAAGCTCTTCAATACCTGCATCAAGCAATAAGAAAACAAAAGGTGCTGCACTGCCATCCATAATAGGAATTTCAGGTGCATCCACTTCAATTACGATATTATCAATGCCTAAACCAGCCAGTGCTGCATTTAAATGCTCAACGGTTGATATACGCACATCATCTTCATTCACTAAGCAAGTACATAACATAGTGTCACGAACTGATTTTGCGTCTGCTGGAAAATCCACCGGTGGATTTAAGTCAGTACGACGGTAGATGACCCCAGTATTAGCTGGCGCCGGACGCATTGTAAGCGTAACTTTTTTACCCGTGTGGAGCCCCACACCAGTTGCTTGTACAATTCGTTTTAATGTCCGTTGTTTGATCATCATTTTATCTCGCAATATTATCCGTCCTACCAATTATTATACTTATAATTGGCAGGACAGTTTAGCACAAAAAGCGGAGATGCCAATCTTTTTGACGATTAATCAGCCTGTTTTCTTAAGAAAGCAGGGATATCTAAATAATCTGGCTCTTTGTTAGCTTGAGTAGATTGTTCATTAACCGCTTTAGCTGCAGGCTTGCTCTCTTCTACTGTAGAGAAAGAGGACATGCTATTTTGCATTTGCTGATAACGATTTTCCATAGCGTTTTGTTGATTTTGCTTATTAGTTACCAGCGTAATTTCTGGACGTTTATCCATGCCGATACCTGTAGCAACCACAGTAACACGCAGTTCATCGTTCATTTCAGGGTCAAGAGAAGTACCAATCACCACTGTGGCGTTATCTGATGCAAATGCACGAATGGTGTTACCGACGGTTTCAAACTCATCAAGACGTAAATCAAAGCCTGCTGTAATATTAACTAACACACCACGTGCGCCAGACAGGTCGATATCTTCCAGTAATGGACTTGAAATCGCCATTTCAGCGGCTTCTTCAGCACGATCTTCGCCTTTAGCTGCACCAGATCCCATCATGGCATAACCCATCTCTGACATCACCGTTCTCACGTCAGCAAAGTCGACGTTCATCAAACCTGGGCGAGTGATCAGTTCTGCGATACCTTGAACAGCACCTTTTAATACATCATTTGCCGCACCAAATGCGTCAAGTAACGAAATACCACGGCCGAGTACTTTTAGCAGCTTGTCATTTGGAATAGTGATTAATGAGTCAACATGCTTAGATAACTCAGTAATTCCCTGCTCAGCAAATGCCATACGCTTTTTGCCTTCAAAATTAAAAGGCTTAGTCACAACAGCAACCGTTAAAATACCTAACTCTTTCGCAACTTCAGCAACGACTGGCGCAGCACCGGTACCAGTACCACCGCCCATACCCGCAGCGATAAATACCATATCCGCACCTTCTAGTGCAGCGCGTAACGCTTCACGATCTTCTTCGGCAGCATTACGGCCTACCTCAGGGTTTGCACCTGCACCTAAGCCTTTCGTAATGGCATTACCGATTTGGATAGTTTGTCCAACTGCTGTTTTACGTAATGCTTGAGCATCAGTATTGACCGCGAAGAAATCAACGCCTTCAATACGTTCACGAACCATGTGCTCAACCGCATTACCGCCGCCGCCACCAACGCCGATGACTTTGATCACCGCATCGTTGGTTAATTCCATAGGTTCAAACATAATTTCTCTCCGTTTTGTGCCTTTTAGGGTCGCTTGCTCAAACGACCTCTTTTTAAATTTGTCTGATGATTAAAACTCTCTTTTTAACCAGCCAGTGAGTTTTTTTAGCCAACCACTAACTGCAGAGCGTTTTTCGGTTTCAGTTTCCTCACCAAAGTGAGATTCTTTACCGTAATGCAAAAGCCCGACTGCCGTAGAATAGAAGGGATCCTGCGCATAATCTGTTAGCCCGGTAATATTTAACGGTTTACCGATCCGTACTTGCGTGTGGAAAACACGTTGAGCACATTCAACAAGTCCATCTATTTGTGCAGCACCACCTGTTAAAACAATACCTGCCGCTAAATGGTGCTTTATTCCTTGCTGACGTAATTGTTCCTGAACACTCAAAATCTCTTCATTAACAAGATTTAAAAGCTCGGTATAACGCGGTTCAATCACCTCAGCAAGTGTTTGCCGTTGTAGACTTCTTGGTGGTCTACCTCCGACACTTGGAACTTCGACATTTTCATCTTTGCCAACTAAAGAGCCTAATGCACAGCCATGACGCACTTTTATTGCTTCGGCATCATTTGGTGGTGTACCAAAAGCGTAAGCAATATCGCTAGTCACAACGTTGCCTGCATAAGGAATGACACGAGTATGTCTTAATGCACCACCGGTATATATGGCGATATCCATGGTTCCGCCACCCATATCAACGACACAAACACCTAATTCGCGCTCATCTTCTGTTAGCACAGCAAAACTTGAAGCCAGTCCTGCAAAAATCAGTTGATCCACTTTTAAACCACAGCGCTCAACTGCTTTTACTATATTCTTCGCCATATCGTTATGGCAGGTAATCAGATGTACTTTAGCCTGCATACGTACACCAGATAACCCAACAGGGTTTTTGATCCCTTCTTGGTAATCAATGGCGTACTCTTGCGGTATTACGTGTAAAACACGGTGTTCATCTTTTACTTTGACGGATTTCGCAGTATGCACCACGCTATCAACATCATCTTGTGTTACTTCTTCTTCTGAAATTGGCACCATACCAATTTCATTTTGGCAGCTAATATGTTTGCCTGATAACGCCAAATATACTGACGATATTTGGCAATCTGCCATCAATTCAGCCTGATCTACAGCCCGTTGTACACATTTTACGACGGATTCGAGATCGTTCACGCCACCTTTGTCCATACCCCGAGATGGGCAACTTCCCACCCCGATAATATTCACTACGCCATCAGGCAGGATCTCACCGACAAGGGTGGCTACTTTGGCCGTACCAATCTCAAGACCAACTACTAATTTTCTGTCCGTCGCTTTGATCATTATTGTTCTGCCTTCGCCTTCATCGTGTCATCTGCCACGTCTTGTTTATTCATTCACATCAAGTAATAAAGGAGCCCATCCAACTGCACCACCACTGTCATAACGTAAATCGACATAATCAACCCGTTTGTCAGTCTGTTGTTGCAAGATAGGATACAGCTCAATAAAGCGAGCAATCCGTTTTTCGGTATCCTTACGCCCTAACTCCAATCGGACATCATTGTCTAAGACTAATTGCCATCCTTGACGAGCTGACATTGATGCTGCTTTTAATTTCAGATTACTGGCAAGAAGCTGATCTCTCATTGCTAAATAACCTGCTAATACCATTTTCTCACTTCCTTGCGGCCCATATAATAGTGGGTAATTTCCTTGTGTTTCCAATCGCGTTGGCAGACTGAAAATTCGGCCTTCTCTATCAAGAAAATGTGTGTCATTCCAACGGGTAAATGGCACATACTCCACCAGATGGATTTTTAATTCGTCTGGCCATTGTTTACGTACGGTCACTTGCCTGATCCATGGCATACGTTCAATTTGTTGCTGAATGATATTGACATCCTGTGTCATAAAAGTGCCTGGTTGGCCTAAAGATAAAATGGCCTGACGCACATCATCATTCGTTGTGTAATGCCGCTCACCAGTAAGTACAAGCTTTGATATCGGTAGACGATTAGCATCTTTCATCCAATTCACAACTTGTATTCCGCCCCAAATAATGGTGGCAATCACACATAAGAAGAAGATTAATCCTGATAAATAGCTACCATTACTCGGTCTATCAGAATGACGTTTCTCTTTTATCTCTTTATTATTTAGCGCTGCTTGTGACATAGTAAATTCATTCACCCCTGCGCAACATTCAAATAAGAGAATCGGCTATTCTTTTGTACGATATTCCTACGATTAATACTTCCACTAGATATATATACTCTATAAATACCTTTAGCTTTGATAATTAAATCACTAAATTGTTCAATCTGTTGAGAATTATTTACCTTAAAAGTCAAAATAGCGAGTTTTTCTTTAAATTTCGCTACTTTTAACTGATAAATTTTTCCCACATCTCTTTGAGCAAGCAAATTACCGATCGTATTTTTCGCAAATAAGATCTCTTTTTGACTAAAATCTCCCACCATTACAGTCATTTTCTTAACCATTTCACCATAAATGATGTTCACTTACTCAAACATCCGTCTTAATCCTCGCTTAAAGATGGTTGTAATTTTGTTTCTGCTAAGCGACGCGCTATTTTACCAATATTTCCAGCACCTTGAACTAAAACAAGATCATTATCTGTTAATACACCCGCTAATATTGAGGAGATGTTCTCAACATCAGAAACCCAAATCGGATCTAGTTTGCCACGTTGACGAATAGTACGACACAGTGAACGACTATCTGCACCGGGAATAGGCGCCTCTCCTGCTGCATAAACATCGGTTAATAATAAAATATCAACTTGATTAAGCACCGTTGCAAAATCTTCATATAAATCACGAGTACGTGTATAACGATGTGGTTGAAATAACATCACTAAACGTTTATCAGGCCAACCTGCTCGTGCCGCTTTTATCGTTGCATCAACTTCTGTTGGGTGATGTCCATAGTCATCCACCAGCATGACTTCCCCTTCTTGGCCATTCACATGCTCAAGACTGAAATTTCCCAAGAAATCGAAACGACGCCCAGTGCCTTGGAAATTAAGTAGTGCGGCTAAAATATGCTCATCCGCAATCCCTTCTTCTGTAGCAACAGCCACAGCTGCGGTTGCATTTAAGGCGTTATGACGTCCCGGCGCATTTAATACCACATCTAAATCAGGCATATCTTCACGAGAAATAGTGAAAAATCCTTGCGCACCTTTTTGTTCGTAATGAGTAATGCGTACATCAGCATCTTCACTAAAACCATAGGTAGTAATATAACGCCCTACTTTAGGAATAATTGACCGAATAACATCGTCATCAATACACATCACTGCGCGACCATAAAACGGTAAGTTGTGTAAAAAAGTAATAAAAGTCTCTTTTAAATTATCAAAATTACCGTGATAAGTGTCCATATGGTCAGCTTCAATATTCGTTACCACCGCAACCATAGGTTGAAGATGTAAGAAAGAAGCATCACTCTCATCCGCTTCTGCAATTAAATAGCGGCTACAACCTAAACGAGCATGGGTACCGGCTGATTTCACTAAACCGCCATTAACAAAGGTTGGATCTAATCCTGCTTGTGCATAAATGTTCGAAATCATCGCCGTTGTTGTTGTTTTACCGTGGGTTCCTGCAATCGCAACCCCGTGACGATAACGCATTAACTCCGCTAACATTTCTGCACGACGTATCACAGGAATACGCGCTTCTCTTGCTGCAATAATTTCTGGATTATCTGCACTAATTGCGGTAGAAACCACCACAACACTAGCATCACGAATATTTTCAGGGCGATGATTAAAATAGATTGTCGCCCCTAATGCAACGAGTTGTTGTGTGACTACGTTAGGCGCTAAATCAGAACCACTGATTGCATAGCCTTCATTAGCCAACACTTCAGCGATCCCGCCCATGCCAGCACCACCAATGCCAACAAAGTGGATATGCCTAACTTTTCTCATCTCAGGCACAAAAGATCTTAATTTCGCCAGCTGTTGTGTATTCACTATTTACTTCTTCACTCTAAGTTAATGGTTACAAGTTACGTTTATTTTTTAGCCACTTCGATAATTACATTAGCGACTCGCTCAGTAGCATCCGTAATCGCAACACTTTGTGCTTTTTCTGCCATTAGCATTAGCTGATGTCTATCCCAATTTTCTAGGGTGTCAGCTATCGCTTCTGGCGTTAAATCATTCTGTTCAATAATACGCGCCGCACCGGCATTTTCTAATGGCAATGCATTCCAATATTGCTGTCTATCTTTATGTTGAAAAGGAACAAAAATAGCGGGTAACCCCGCAGCGGCAATCTCGCTAACTGTTAATGCACCTGAACGACATACAACAACATCAGCCCATTGATAAGCTTGCGCTATATCATCAATAAATTCAGTAACTTTATACTCAGATTTAACTGAATTTTTAGAAAGTTCATTTTGATAGCGTAATTTGGTATCACTTTCGCTCCCTTTGCCGGCCTGATGCCAAATTGTAACCCGCTCTCCTAATAATCCAGCCACCACGGGCATTGTATGATTTAAGATACGCGCACCTTGGCTACCACCAATAACCAGCACTCGGACAGCACCTTCTCTGCCTTTTAATCTCTCTGCTGGGGCTTCAAGTGCTAAGACATCGTCACGAACCGGATTACCAACAACAGGCGCATTAGCAAACGCACCGGGGAATGCTTGTAACACACGTTTGGCTATTTTTGACAACCAACGGTTAGTTAAGCCTGCAATACCATTTTGTTCATGTAAAACAACGGGAATACCACAGCTCCATGCTGCAACACCGCCTGGTCCAGAAACATAGCCCCCCATGCCTAATACGGCATCAGGCTGATAGCGCTTCATAATCCGACGGGCTTGAAAAATCGCTTTTATAATACGAATAGGTGCCGCAATTAACGCTTTTACCCCTTTACCTCGCAGACCCGAAATACGGATATACTCGATTTCAATGCCATGCTTAGGCACTAATTGTGCTTCCATTCTATCCGCGGTTCCTAACCAACGAATATCCCAACCTTGGGATTGCAGATAATGAGCAACTGCTAATCCAGGAAAGACGTGCCCTCCTGTTCCGCCGGCCATCACCATTAATCGGCGTTTACGTTCGCTCATTTAGGACTCCTTACAAACGCCTGAGCCTGTGCTAGGCGTGATTCATAATCAATTCGTAACAACATCACGATAGCCGTTGACATAATAATCAAACTCGAACCACCGTAACTAATAAGAGGTAATGTTAACCCTTTCGTTGGCAACATACCTGCTGCCGCACCGACGTTGACCAAAGTCTGGAAGGTAAACCAGATCCCAATCGAACAGGCTAAAAAGCCTGAAAAACGTTGATCGAGCAGCAAAGCACGGCGTCCAATTTGCATCGCACGAAAAGCGATGAAGAATACCATTAAAAGCACTAAAACCACACCGATATAACCAAGTTCTTCTGCTAAAATGGAGAAAATAAAGTCAGTATGAGCTTCAGGTAGATACTCTAACTTTTGTACTGAATTTCCTAACCCTTGCCCCAGTAGATCACCGCGTCCAAAAGCCATCAAGGATTGTGTTAACTGATAACCACTACCAAAAGGATCTTCCCAAGGTTCTAAGAACGAAGTGATACGTCGTACACGGTAAGGCTCAACAATAATTAACATCACAACAGCGGCAATACCTGTACCAATAATGGCGAGGAATTGCCAAATTTTTGCACCGGCTAAAAAAAGCAACGCTAATGTGGTCACAAACAGCACGACCACCGTACCTAAGTCGGGTTGTAATAGCAGTAACACGGCTAATATTAACATCACCCCCATAGGTTTACAGAATCCCCAAAAGTTGTTTCTCACTTCTTCTACTTTTCTCACCAAATAACTGGAGAGATAACAAAACAGTGCCAATTTAGAAAGCTCTGCTGGCTGAATACGTAAAGGCCCAAATGCAATCCAACGTGATGCGCCATTTACTGAGCTACCCACAGCCAATACCACGAGTAATAGCAAAATAGAACCAAACAGCATTAAGCTACTGTAGCGTTGCCATACCGCCATTGGCACTCGCATTGTCACTAATGCAAGGCAAAGGGCAACAATCATATAAATGCCGTCACGTTTAGCAAATAGAAAAGGATCTTCTGCTAAACGTTGTCCAACAGGCATTGACGCCGAGGTTACCATCACAAACCCGACAACCGCTAATCCGAATGTAAACCAGAGCAAAGTGCGATCATAAGGCACGAACGCGCTGTTATCTGTTTGATAACTTCCCACCAGCCACTGTTTTAATCTTCGCATTGCGTATACACTCATCAGCCAAGCTCCTGCGCTAAACGGGCAAACTCATCACCACGTTGTTCGAAACTTTTAAACTGATCTAGACTTGCACAAGCGGGTGAAAGTAGCACCATATCGCCAGTTTGCACTGTTGGTGCAAGTAATCGCATCGCCTCTTCCATAGTCGCGGTTAATTGTGAGACTTGTGGTCGTAAATTTGCCAATGCTTGACCATCTTGTCCGAAGCAATATAAGCGAATATTATCGCCACTGAGATAAGGTAATAGCGCGCTAAAATCAGCAGACTTACCGTCCCCACCTAACAACAGGTGCAAAGTCCCTTCTACTTCAAGCCCTCTTAAAGCTGCTTCTGTGCTACCTACATTAGTCGCTTTAGAATCATTGATCCAACGTACCCCATTATGGGAGTAAACTAATTGGAAACGATGAGCAAGGCCATGATAGGTGTTTAAAACAGCCAGTGATGCTTTACGAGAAATTCCCACCGCATCAGCTAACGCTAATGCGGCTAATGCATTGGTGTAATTGTGTTGACCAGAAAGGAACATCTGTGAAGTGGCAAGAATATTTTCACCATTTACGTTCAAGTAACGATTGGTATTATCAAGTTGATAATCACCTTGTCCGATACCAAAACTCACACAACGTGCATCTTTGCCAGCTAAAGGCAATGTCAGAACATCATCTGCGTTATAGACACAGGTTTTAGCATTATCATAAATACGTAATTTAGCTTCACGGTATTGTTCTAATCCTAACGGATAGCGATTCATATGATCTTCGCTAATATTTAATACCGTGGCAGCCGCCGCTGTTAAGCTATAGGTTGTCTCTAATTGAAAGCTCGATAGCTCTAAGACATATAAGTCATAAGGCTGTGTTAATAACGTTAAAGCAGGTACACCAATATTGCCACCGACACCGACAGGGATCCCGTCAGCTTTAGCCATTTCCCCCACCAACGTCGTTACGGTACTTTTGCCATTAGAGCCTGTTATCGCAACAATAGGTGCTTTTGCCTCACGGCAAAATAGCTCAATATCACCGACAATTTCCACTCCATGATCTCGCGCTTCAACTAACTCAGGCGTTGATAACGCAATACCCGGACTTGAGACAATTAAATCAGCATCATTAAGCCATACTTGATGAAAACTCCCCGTATGATACTCAACATCAGCAGGTAGCTTATCTAAACCCGCGGGATGCTGGCGAGTATCTATCACTTTAGGTGTTACACCTTGGCGGATAAAAAAGTCAACGCAGGATAGACCAGTAATGCCTAGTCCCACGATAACAACTTTTTTCCCCTGATAATTTGCCATGTTAACGTACCTTTAATGTCGCTAAACCAATAAGGACTAACATAAGAGAGATGATCCAAAAGCGGACAATCACACGAGGCTCTGGCCAACCTTTTAATTCATAGTGATGATGGATTGGCGCCATACGGAAAATACGTTGGCCGCGCAGTTTAAATGAACCTACTTGTAAAATAACCGAGAGCGTTTCAACAACGAACACGCCCCCCATAATCACTAATAAAAATTCTTGGCGTAATAACACGGCGATAGTACCTAATGCGCCACCTAATGCTAAAGAGCCAACATCACCCATAAAGACTTGGGCAGGATAAGTATTAAACCAAAGGAAGCCTAATCCCGCGCCGACAATGGCGGTACAAACAATCACCAATTCGCCTGCATGCATTAAATAAGGAATTTTTAGGTAGCTGGCAAAATTGACATTACCTGTAGCCCATGCAACTAATGCAAATCCAGCCGCTACAAACACCGTAGGCATAATGGCTAAGCCATCTAAACCATCGGTTAAATTTACCGCGTTACTGGTGCCAACAATGACAAAATAAGCCAGTAAGATATACAACATGCCAAGTTGTGGCATGACATCTTTAAAGAAAGGCACGACAAGTTGCGTTGCTGGGGTATCTTTACCAATCGCGTACATACTAAATGCAACCGCTAAAGCTAATACCGATTGCCAGAAATATTTCCAACGCGCTATTAAGCCTCGAGTATCTTTACGCACTACTTTGCGATAATCATCGATAAAACCGATGATGCCATAACCAATTAGCACCAAGAGTACACACCATACATAAGGATTATCTAATCGCGCCCACAATAAGGTTGATACAGCGATAGAAAATAGGATCATGATCCCACCCATGGTCGGCGTACCACGTTTGCTAAAGTGTGACTCAGGGCCTTCGTTACGCACCACTTGCCCGATTTGCATTTTTTGTAACCATGCAATTAAATGGGGTCCCATCCATAACGCAATAATTAATGCCGTCAATAAACCAACAATCGCTCTGAATGTCAGATAAGAAAACACATTAAAAAATGTATGATATTTAACCAAATATTCGGCTAGCCAAACTAACATTCAAAGCACTCCTTTAATGCGTTCACGATATCCTCCATTGCTGAGCTTCGTGAACCTTTTACTAAAACTGAAACAACATCATGCTGCTGTAATAATGGAATTAATTGGGTAAGCAAATCAGCTTTAAATGAAAAATGCTCACCGCCTTCATTTTCTTGACTAATAAACTGGCTGTAATGACCCACGGTTAATACCCGATCGATACCGACTTGATGAGCAAAGCGTCCCACATCACGGTGACATTTTTCTGAATCCTCGCCTAGTTCAGCCATATCTCCAGCAACAAAGATTTTATATCCTGGTAATTGAGATA